>CADCWN010000148.1 GCA_902806415.1 uncultured Thermomicrobiales bacterium
GGCCACGACGGAGCCCAGGCCGCTGGCGTGGCTCACTGCGCTCGACCCCCTGGACATCCGCGACCGACTGGCGTCGGGGCATCGCCCCTATGTCGCCCGCCTGGATGATGTACCCGTCGCCTATGGTTGGGTCGCCGGCGCGGGGGCGACGATCGGGGAGTTGGGCGTGTCCTTCACGCTGCCGCGCGGCGACCGCTACCTGTGGGACTTCGTCACCCTGCCCGCCTGGCGCGGGCGGGGCATCTACCCGCACCTCCTGCAGACGATCATCACCGCCGAGGCGACCGAGGCATCGCGGCTCTGGATCATCCACGCCCCGGAGAACCCCGCCTCGGCGTGCGGGATCCTCAAGGCTGGCTTCGCGCCGGTCGGCGAGCTCTCCTTCCGCGCGGCGGGCGGGGCGGGTTTCCACCCCTTCGACGACCCGACGCGTGCGCGCGTCGGCGCGGCCCTGCTCGGCGTACCCCTACTAGACGGTGTGGGACAGGCCGCCGAGCCGCTTGCCCCCTGCTGGCACTGTGCAATCGAGGCGGCGCAGCACGCGCTGCCCCCGGCTGCCGCCTCCTGCTTCCGGGACACCGGGGACGATATTCCATGTACCTGCTAGGGTACTTAACCGGCGATGAGCGTGGCGGGCACTTTTGCTCCCGCCACGCTCATTACTTAGGGGTGCGGGCCGAACCACCGCCAGACAAGCTCCACAGCCAGTTTAGCGAGGAAGGTGCTGATGGCATTGATCGCCACCTTCACCCACTCGTTGGGCTGGCCGGGCATCTTGGGGCGAGGGTTCGTCCTTCCTGCGATTGGGGAAACCATAAGGCCCTCCGCGCGTGCGCGAGAGAGGCAAACTCGTGATCGTTCCCGGCTCCTACGCTCCACCATCCTCGCTCTCGGTGAGCGATGACAACGCGGGGTATGCGGGGTATAGTAAGCTCAGAGAGGCCGCGCGGGTGTTCCAGCACCCGCGCGACCACGACGATCCTGCGAAGCCCACCCGTCTCGCTGATCTGGTAAGCGGGGTGGACCTGCCCCAGAATGCCACTGGGCAGGTCCACCGTGCCCGCGCGCCGATGCGGCGCGCGGGCGGGACGGATAGAGAGCGTCCCGGCACGAGCCGGGCAAGCACAAGGAGGATAGACCCCATGAGCAGCACGATCGAGCGGGCAACCCTGACCGCGCCGGACATCTCCTGCGAGCACTGCGTCGCCGCGATCAACAAGGCGGTCGGTGCCCTCCCCGGCGTCCACCGCGTCGAGACGAGCGAGCAGACCAAGCAGGTGCAGGTCGAGTACGACCCCGGCGCGGTGGCGCTGGCGCAGATCGAGGCGGCGCTGGACGAGGAAGGCTACCCGGTCCAGAAGTAGCCGCGCGGCGGCGTGATGGGCGGGGCGTCGGCCTGGTGCCGACGCCCCGCCGTTTCTCCGATGGCGTGGTCAGCGCGCCAGCGGGCGGGTCATGCTGAATCCGGCCAAATCGCGAGGGATACCGCCCTCACGGTCAAACCTGGCGACGCGTGTCGCGCGCCACTCCCGACGGTGGAGTATGACTTGGTATCGCGACTCGATCCGCTACTTCCAGGGATTCGGCTTCTACACTGACCTGATCGACCTGCCCGACGACGCGCTTGTCGAGCGGGTCGCGGCGCGCGTCGTCGCCCACTGGGATGTGGAGCTGCCGGCCGACCCGCTCGCCACGCCGCAACTGGCCGACCTCTTCCTCCTCTCGGGCGACGCGCAACGGGTCTGGTGGCACGATCTCGAGTGCGTCTATCGCGGTGCTGAAGCGTACGCGGGCGCGTTGCGCGAATGGGCGACAATCTCGCGCAGTGCCTTCGCGCCTGAGGGAGTCGTCGAAGCGTGGGCAGGCGACGCGGGTCCCGTCCTCGTCACCTGCACCGTCCGGGGGGTGCCCCTGCGCTTCATCCACCCCGACGGGCACGCCGACTTCCTCGATATGCGCGTGCTGCGCCTGCTCAACGGGGCGCTCAACCCCGCCGGACCGCGCTTCGCCCTCCCCACCGGCCCCGACCCGAACGTCGTCATCGCCCTGACCACCGCCGAGTAGGCGCGCCTGCGCCGAGAGCGCGGGTGGGATTTCCTCGACTTTCTCACCGGGTAGGTCGGCGCATCGGGAGTGGGGATCCGGACCGGTGGCGGTTTCTGGCCGCACGGCTCATGTCCAGCCTCCCCGGCACTTCGAGATAAGGAGCGGGCGCGGCCGTTTGCCCACCGATCGCCCGGTCACGGCGACGCGCCAAATCTCTGTCGGCCAAGGCGCCCCAACCGCTATGAGGCCGTAGCGCCCCGCGCCGCTCTCGCCGTCCAGCCGGATGTTGAATAGGCACCGGACCTTGCTATACTCTTGGTTAACCATGACACTCTGCAGCAGGTCGCGTTGAAAGGATAGGGGATGGGACGCGACGACGCCGCGCTCTTCGGCTGCCCGGTCGCGCGGACGGCCCAGATCATCAGCAACAAGTGGACGCCGCTGATCGTGCGCGATCTCGCGCGCCGACCGTGCCGCTTCACCGAATTGGCGCGCTCGCTCGTCGGCATCAGCCCCAAGACCCTCGCGGAGCGGTTGCGCGCCCTCGAAGCGGCGCGGATCGTCACCCGCCAGCCCTACGCCGAGGTGCCGCCGCGCGTCGAATACACGCTGACCGAGAAGGGGCTGGCACTGCTGCCGATCATCACGACGATGCACACCTACGGCAGCACCTGGCTCAGGCGCGAGTGCGACGAAGCGACCGTCGACACCCCGGTCGAGGCCGCCTCCTGAACATCGCTCATCGCGCACGGTCAGCGGACCATAGTCGGCAGACCATACAGGAGTACTCCGATGACGAGCACCATGCCACTTGCCAGCGCGCCCCATTCGGCTGACGCGCCACAACTATCCGAGCTATTCCTGCGTTCGTTGCACGCTGACTGGGACGCGGCGCGTTGGAGTAGTCTGTCTCACGATACGGGACTGCGGTACGAAGTAATCGATGGGGTTCTCTACATGAGCACATCGCCAAGTCCGGAACACCAGTGGATTACTAATTGCACTGTTGGAAGATTGTTCGATCAGATCCAATATAAGGGGTTAGGCTTCGTGCTATGGGCGCCCGGTGGACTCTTCATGCCTGGAGCAACGCCAGTGCAGCCGGACGTTATGGTTCTTAAGCCGGAAGATAAGAGGTTGATCGCTGCGGGCCGAATCGCCACTATTCCGCTGCTGGTCGTCGAAATCCTCTCGCCCTCGAATGCCGACCACGATCTGATCACGAAGCGTGACGCCTATGCCCGCGCGGGCGTGCCAGAGTACTGGATCCTGCGCCCGACCGAGCGGGACGTCCTCGTCCACAGCGACCCCGAGACGGCGACGGGGATCTATCGCCGAGTCAGCCGGATCGCGCCCGACGCCGAGCTCGTCTCGCCGACTTTGCCCTTCCGCGCGCCGATCCGCGACCTGTTCGACGCGCCCTGAGCCTACACCGCCCACGCGCCCGCAGGATACGACGAGAGCGGCCCCGACGGGCCGCTCTCGCTCTCCCTCGATTCGTCCGCGCCGCAAGGGACACGCTCAGCTGATCGCCGTGCCGATGATGTAGGCCATGCCGATCACCACCGCGCCCAGCAGGACCCCCGCCGCCACATTCCCTTCCTCGATCCGGTGGCGGATGTGGATGGGGTGCAGCATATCGAAGACCAGCGTCGAGATGAACAGCAGGATCACCCCGATCATCGCCCAGACGATCGACAGGCCCGCGTTGATGAAGAACTGATACACCCTGCCCCTCCTCATGTATGACGCCGACTGCCACGTCGAGCGTCGCCGCTCCCCACACCGGCGCGCCCGCCGCGCCCCTCACTCCGCATCAATCATCCACGCCCGCGCGCCGATCATGCCGCGCGGACTCTCGACATCCATAGTCCTGTACGCGCAAAGCAGTTGCCCTGTTTCGCCCCCGGTGTCAGGGGAGGTCATGCGTCCACGCTGCGGTCCCGTACTGCTCGGCGACGAGCGCCTCGGCGGCGGCTCGCTCCTCCGGGGTCAGCGCCGTGTCGGCGAGGCCGAAGCGGTCGCGGAAGCCGTCGATCAGGCGCTCGACGATCGCGGCGCGCGGGAGGTCGGTCTGGCGGCGCAGCGGGCTGACGCGCTTCGCCGCGCTGGCGATCCCCTTGTCGCTGAGTTTTTCCTGCCCGATCCGCAGGATTTGCACCAGCTCCTCGGTGTCCATCTGGTAGGCGATCGTCGTGTGGTGCAGGACGGCCCGCGCCCGCCGCGCCTGGGCCGCGCCGCCGATCTTCCCCTCGGCGGAGGTAATGTCGTTCAGCGGCGCGTACCAGGCGTCGACGCCGAGCGCCTGAAAGGTCGCGACGACCCAGCTATCGAGCGCGGCATACGACTCCGCGAACGACAAGCCCTCGACGTAGCGCTCGGGCAGATAAATCGAGTAGGTGATCGCGGCGTCGGGCTGCACGAACATCGCGCCGCCGCCGGTCATCCGCCGCACGATCGCGACGCCGCGCGCCGTCGCCGCCTCTTCCCGCACCTCGTTGCGCACCGACTGGAACCGCCCGATGATCACCGCCGGGGCGGCCCAGGACCAGAAGCGGACCGTCGGCGGGCGCTCGCCCGCACCCACACGCCGCGTGAGGATCTCGTCGAGCGCGACGTTCAGCGCCGGGGCCAGCGGCTCCTCGGGCAGGAGTTGCCAGCCGAGGCCGCGCCACGACGCCACCGTCGCGTCGATCGCACCCTGACGTCCCACCGCAGTTTCGACGCTCATGCCGCCTCCAGCCCGCGCCGCACCGCGCGCCCGACCGCTTCCGGCGAGAAGCCGAGCAGCGTCGCGCCCGGATCGAGCGCCGCGCGGACCCGCGCCGCCAGCTCATCCTCGGAGGCCGCGCTCGGCGCGCCTTCGAGCGCGGCGACGATGTCGCCCAGCGCCTCGTCGGGATAGAGGAAGAAATCGCCGCTGATCGTCACCCCCCGCAGGGTCCCCCCACTGACCGTGAAATCGGCGACGACCAGCTTGCCGCCGGGCGTCTTATACTCGCCGTGCATCGCCCCTCTCTCCCTATTCCGTCTCGAACACGGCGTCCACATCGACGTCGAACCCCGCCAGGAGCGACGAGGTCGCCCGCTCGCCGCGCCCGAAGATCCCATGCTCCGCGTAGCCCTCATCGGCGCGGCCAGTGCGCAGCACCAGCACGGTGATCGTCTCGGTAAACGGATTGACGATCCAGTATTCCGGTATCCCCGCCTCCGCATATTCCCGGCGCTTCTCCACCAGATCGCGCTCAGGTTTGTCGGCACTCACCACTTCGAGAACCAAGTCCGCGCCCAGCCAATAGCGCTCCTGCGACCGGGCATCGTGCGTGTCGAGGAGCGCCAGCAAATCGGGCTCGCGAAACTTGCCCTGCGACAAGCGCAGGCGAAAAGGCACGAATAAGGCATTCCCGCCTCGCGGCTGGAGATGGCCGAGGAACGCGAAGATGAGCAGCCGTAAGATTGTCTGGTGCTTGCGTGTCGGCATCGGCAATACCTCGATGTAGCCATCGGTGAACTCAATCAGGCGATTCGACCGATCCGTCAGCCACAGATACTCCTCCTCGTCCCAACCACCTTGCGACGGAACGAGTTCGGGGAGTACTTCCTGCAGTTCGCGCTGGGAGGTCATGCTGCTCATCCGGCACCTCGCGGGGTAACGCTCATCGAACGACAACGAGAGTATAGTGCGCGGCCCCGAGCCATGTCCGAACGCGCCCAGCCTACGAGAAGCCGAGCCCTTTGCGACGCAGGCTGACGTGGCGACCGTCGCCGATGACCAGGTGATCGAGGACCTCGATGTCGAGCAGTCGCCCGGCCTGCACCAGTTCGCGCGTCACGGCCACATCGTCGGACGAGGGGGTGGGGTCGCCGGAGGGGTGGTTGTGGGCGATCACCAGCGACGGGGCGTTGTGGCGCACCGCCTCCTTAAAAACCTCCGCGACGCGGATCTGGGCGGCGTTGACCGAGCCGCGATAGACGGTGACGACCCGCAGCACCTCGTTCTTGGTATTCAGCAGGATGACGCGCAACTCCTCCTGATCGAGCGCGGCCATCTCGGAGGAGATCAGGACAACGATATCCTCCGGCGAGCTGATTCGCACGCGCTCGTTCGGGCGTTCGAGCGAGAGCCGCCGCGCCAACTCGACGCAGGCTTTCAGCTTGGCGGCCTTGACCTCGCCCAACCCGCGCTCCTTGCAGAGGTCGCCGTAATCGACGCGGCTGAGGCCCAACAGGCCGCCGTGCGTGGCGAGCAATCGCTGCGCCACATCCACCACCGTCTCGCCCGGCAGCCCGGTGCGCAGAAGGATCGCGATCAGCTCCCCATTGGACAGGCTGGCCTCGCCGCGCAGCTTCAGCTTCTCCTGAGGGCGCTCGCCGGCGGGCAGTTCCTTGATCGTGAGGCGATATTGCGGCTGCGTCTCGCGCACAGACTCCCCCAAGGCGAATGACGAGTGACGAGTGACGGATGACGAATGAGTTTGCGTAGAACCTGGGGATTATTGGGGATGCGAGTAACGAATGCAAACCACGTACAGCGAGAGCGCCAATCGGCCTATTCCTCGACCACATACTCGAACAGGATGTAGCCGAGGGCCAGGAAGAGCGCGTCGAAGGCGATCAGCAGGCCGATCCAGGGTGGCCCGGCGGGGACCGCGCCCGGCACCGCCTCGCCGGTCGCCTTGACCGCGCCGATGATGACGGGGACCAGGACGGGAAAGAGGAGGAGGGGCAGCAGCGCCTCTCGCGCGCGGGTGTTGGCGGCGATCGCCCCGAAGAGGGTGCCGACCGCCGCGAAGCCGAGCGTGCCGAGCGCGACGACGGCGAGGAGCTCGCCAGGGCGCAGGCTGAGGTTGTAGAGGGCGACGAAGACCGGCAGCGCGACGATCTCCACCACGCCGAGCAGGAGCAAGTTGACGAGCAGCTTGGCGACGAACAGCCCGCCGCGATCGATCGGGGCTAGCAGCAGCCCCTGGAGCGAGCCGCGCTCCTGCTCGCGCGCGAAGCCACGCCCGAGGGTCAGCATCCCAGCGAAGATGAAGGTGACCCAGAGGACGCCGGGCGCGACGGCACGGACGGTGTCGCCGGTCAGGTCGAGCGCGAAGTTGAAGATCAGCAGCACCAGCAGCGTGAAGACGACCGCCGAAGACAGCACGTCGCGGCTGCGCAGTTCGATCAGCAAATCTTTCCGGGCCACCGCCCAGACCTTGCGCCAGTAGCTACGCACGCCCGCCAAACCGCTCACCTCGTCGTGTCATTCACCCCGCTTCACGCCGATCGCAACCCCGATCGAGGAATATCGGAGAATGGCATCAGCTATGACGCTCTCGGACCTCACGGATCGCCGCATCAATATCGACGTTGACTTCTTCCTCGCCGATCCCTCTCTCGATGATCTCTTCACGAACGGGCGCGAAGAGCGCGTACAACTCCCCGAACCACGCCATATCGTCAGGAGTCTGCTCGCGAGCAACGCCGCAAGTCTGTGGATCATCGGCTGCCATTTTTCCTCTGATAAATCGTTAGGACAGAACATTCAGCTTTGTTGCAAGAGTACACCGCCTCGTGCCCTTGTAGGGGTAATAGCAGTTGCACACTTATCCTAGTATGGCAGGCGGTTGAACTCTGTGACCCGGCACAGGACGAGACCGCGCCTGGGGGCGGCTCACGCCGCCACAAAACCGCCCCGCGGCGGTTAGGTCCGTCATCGGCGCAATGCCTCGCGAGCGAGGCATTGCCTTTCATCTCGTCCTAACCATCGACGGCGGGCAGCGTGCCGTTCATCGGTATTTCGTGGCGGCGTGAGCCGCCCCCGGCCGGGGGGTTCAACCCCACGGATCCCCCACCTTACCGGATCACATTCGGTATCCTCATCAGCCGCGCCTCGCCACAGTCTCCGTCTGCCCCCGGTAAATTTCCTCCAAGTCCCCACCATCCCCCGCCTGCAACCCACCCTCCCGCACGATCCGCCCGCCCGCCAGGATCGCGTAGCGGTCGCAGAGGCGCGCGGCCTGGCGCAGATTGTGGGTGGTCAGGACGACGGTGCGCTCTTCCCCGAGGAGCAGGCTTTCGAGCAGGCCGAACGCGGCGAGATCGAGGCCGGTGTCCGGCTCGTCGAGCAGGAGGAGGGGCGGGTCGTGCAGGAGCGCGCGAGCGAGGGTGAGGCGCTGCTGCTGCCCGCGCGACAGACTGCTCGCGCGGACATTGCGCCGTGCCGTCAGCCCGACCCGCTCGAGCAGGGCGGCGGCGCGACCAGCGGCGTCGGGCAAGTCGTAGAGGTCGGCATAGAAGCGCAGATTCTCCAGGGCGGTCAATTCATCATAGAGATAGGTCTGGTGCGCGACGACGCCGATCAGGCGCCGCGCGGCGACCGGCGCGGCGAGGGCATCGACCCCGGCGAGCAGCACGGCCCCCGCGTTCGGGCGGCTCAGGGTGGCGATCGCGCGCAGCAAGGTGGACTTCCCCGCGCCGTTCGGCCCCAGCAGGGCGAGTCGCGCCCCCCACGGCACGGTCAGATCGACGCCGCGCAGCACGACGGTCGCGCCGAACGCGACGCGCACGCCGCGCACGACGATCGCGGCCTTCCCGGCAACATCGGTGCTCACAAGCGGCGACGGCTGTCCCCCCGCGCGGCGGGGGGGGCGGCCTCGCCGCCCTCAATCCCGCCGAGGGCACGCAGTGTGGCGACGAGTTCTTCCTTGCGCGCCTGGCGCAAGCGGCGATAGTCGTCGGCGGGCAGTTCGCCGCTGTCGTGCCGCTCGTCGAGTTCGACCAATTCGAGGAGCAGCGCCTCCTTGCGCGCCGCCAATTCCTCCGGTGTGGTCGGCGTGGCGGGCGGGCGTGTCCGCGCCCCGCCCCCGCCGTCCCCGACAGCCTTGCCGTCCCCGTTCGCGCGAACCCTGGCCGCGTTGCCGGGGACGGTGCGGATCTGTTGCCGCGCGGCGACGGTGACCGCCGAGGGGCCGCGCCGCCGCCCGTAGGCGGCGATCAGCCCGAGCCCGATCAGCAGGGCGAAGATCAGCATCGCCGGGATCAGCGGGTTCAACTCATTACCCGGCGTCGGCAGGCCGCTGAAGCGCGCGGTCAGTCGCCCGCCCGCCGGGATGTCGTTGGCGGTGAAGACGCGGAACTTCTGGCCGTTCTGCAACGTCTGCTCGCCACTATCGCGCAGCGTGACCGCGCCCCCGCCGCTCGCCAGCCGCGCGTTCACCGGCAGGTAGAGCGAGTAGAGCCCGGTCTTGTAGGGGAAGACCCGGTCGAAGTCGAGCGCATCACCGCGCGTGACCAGCCGATAGATGAAGGCGAATTGGCGCTCGCCGGGCGGCACGGCCTCCAGCGTGGCGAAGCCGGTGAGCGGCGGCTCGTCGAACGGCACCAGCGTGTCCCGGTTGAGCCCCTGCGCCGGCTGGAGGCCGGTCGCCGACTGGGGCAGGCCGAAGCGGATCGTGGTCGCATCCCGCGCCCCCGCCCGCCCCACAAATGCGCGGTCGCTGGCGTTGCTGTAGGCCCCGGTCTCGATCCCCTGCGCCCCGCCGTTCTGGTCGAACGTCGAGAAGATCGTGTTCATCCGGGGGACGGAGAGGACGCCCTCGTCGCGCGTGGCGGGGAAAACCTCGATCCCGCCGATATCGACCGTCGCCTGCCCCGCCGGGAACTCGACCTCGCGAAAATAGCTGCCACCGTCATAGACGACCCGCAGCAGATAGACCGCGTTCTGCTCGAAGGTGAACCCCTCGAAACGGAACGAGCCGTCGACACCCGCCGCGGCCGTGCGCGTCTCGGGCGTCCCCCCGGCGGTGGTGGCGATATTCAGGGTCACCGTCGCGCTGGCGATATTCCCGGCCCCGTTCTGCCCGATGATCTGGCCGCTGATCGTCCCGGTCGCGGCGCGCACACCGGCGGCGGGCGAGAGCGCCAGCGCCAGGCCGACGGCGAGGAGAATGGCGAGGAGTAGGCGACGCATGAGACGTAGCATCCTTAAGTGGTGGGTAGTGTGGAGAGGAGGGTACGGCCCTCACCCCCGCCTCGCTGCGCTCGGCACCCCCTCTCCCCATCCGAGGAGAGGGGGAAGGCGTTGCAACGTTGCAGACATCTGCAAGCTTGAGCGGACGATTCCTAGTCCACGAAGGTGGACTTCGTGGCGACCGCAGTCGCCCCCAGCCGGGGGTTTTAACCCCTCGGATCTCCGCGCTTACCCAAGGGAATCGCTACTCCGCCCGCGCCACGCCCGCCCCGCGCGCCCGCCGCAAGGCGAGTATCTGTCGCTCGACCTCGTCGTTCAAGTCCGCGCCATCGGCGGGCGACTCGACCTCGACGCGACGCGCGCGGGCGCGGCTGACCTCGCGCTCGATCGATTCCTCGATCGCCTCCGATTGCATCCGCTCATCGAGCGAGCGGATGACGGCGAGCGCCCGGCGTTTCAAGGCGGCGCGCTCCTCCCGATACTCCTCCTCGTCGGTCTTGCCGACCGCCCGATCGAAGTCCAGATCGACGATCTGCGCCAGGAGATCGTCGCGCAAGAGCGCCAGGGTCTCGACCTCGTCCCCGACCGACACCGAAGGGACGGCGACCCCGATGCCGAAGGCGCGCGGCCAGATCAGCGGGGCGACCACGTAGCTCACGGCGGCGAGGGCGAGCAGGAGGCCGAGCAGGGCCGGTACGGTCATCTGCCCACCCCGCCATCGCGCACGCGCTCACGGCGGAACCGCGACAACTCCCGCTCCAGCCGGGCATCATCGTCGGGCGGCAGGGCGTCGGCGGCGAACTCGCTCTCTGGTGCTTCCACCGCCGGCACTCCTGGCCCGCGCCGCGACCAACTCCGCAGGACCGCCAGGACGACGAGCAACCCGACGACCAGCGCCACGATCGGCATGATCCAGACCCCCAGCGTGAAGCCGGACGCCTGCGGGGTCAGCAGGATCTCCGGGCCGTAGCGCGTCACGAAATAGGCGCGAATCTGGTCCGGCGATTCGCCCGCCACCAACTTCTCGCGGATGATCCCGCGCATCTGCACCGAGAGCGGCGCATTGGAATCGGCCACCGTCTCGCCGCTGCACACCGGGCAGCGCAACCCCTTGGCGATCTCGCGTACCCGATCATCGAGCGCGTCGGCGCTGGCGGCGGCGGGGAACGCGGCGACGGCGAGGAGACAGAGGAAAAGCAGGGCGGGGTGAATGCGGAAGGCGGAACGGGGAACGCGGAACAAGACTCGCAATCCGGCACCGCGCCCCACCACGCCACCGCCCAAATTCCTCGTTCCCCGGTCCGCGTTCCACGTTCCCCTAGTCCCCATACGCCATCGCCTCGCCGCGCGCCGGGGCCGCGACCCGCACGGGGCTCGTCGCCGGGCGCGGCCACATGGTGAAGACGGTGCCGACGAGGACGATCGCCCCGCCGATCCAGAGCCAGACGACGAGCGGGTTGACGACCAGCAGGAGGGTCGCGCCCTTGCTGTCCCAGGTCGTCAGGACGATGTAGAGGTCTTCGCGCGCGTTGGTGCGAATGGCGACGCTCGTCGTCGCCTGATTCTCGAAACCCCGGTAAAACGCCTTGTTCGGGCGCATCTGACCGAGGGTTTTGTCGCCGTCGCTGATGTTCAGGCGGGCCTCATCGACGCGACGGTCGCCGTCAACGTACTCGATCCGGTCCTGCAACTGGACGGTGTAGCGCCCGATCTGCGCCGTCTGGCCGGGGGCCAGCGTCACCTGGCGCTCCTCCTGATAGACCTGCGAGCCGAGCACCCCCAGCGCCAGCGCGACGATCCCCAGGTGGATGATGTAGCCGCCATAACGCCGCCCGTTCCGCCGCAGGAGGCCATAGACGGCGGTCGCGTACCCCTCGCCGAGGCCCGCACGCCGCGCCCGCGCGCCCGCCACGAACTCCGCGACGATCGTCGCCGCGACGAAGAGGCAGCAGAAGACCCCGACGACCGCCGGTGCCTCGCGGATACCGACCGCGAAGAGGATCCCGGTCAGGCCGAGGGCGACAACGAGCGGCACCAGGAACGCCTTGCCGAGTTGGCGACGCGTGGCCCGCCGCCAGGGGAGGAGCGGCCCGATCCCCATCAGCAGGACGATCCCGAGCAAGATCGGGCCGTTGACCATCTGGAAGTACGGCGCGCCAACGCTCACTTTCACATCCCGGATCGCCTCGGAGATCAGCGGGAAGATCGTCCCCCAGAAGATCGCGAAGGTGACGGCGATGAACAGCAGATTGTTCAGCAGGAACGCCGCCTCGCGGGAGAGCAGCGAGTCGAGGTCGCGCTCGGCGCGCAGGGCGGGCATCCGCCAGAAGAGGAGCGCGACCGAGCCGATCACGATGACCGCCAGGAAGGCGAAGTAGTACGGCCCGATCGAGGAGAGGGCGAAGGCGTGGACCGACTGCAAGACGCCGCTACGGACGATGAAGGTGCCGAAGATCGCCAGGCAGAAGGTGAGGGTCACCAGCGCCATATTCCAGATCTTCAGCGTGCCGCGCCGCTCCTGGACCTGGATTGAATGCAGGAAGGCGGTGCCGGTCAGCCAGGGCATGATCGCGCAGTTCTCGACCGGGTCCCAGCCCCAGTAGCCGCCCCAGCCGAGGACGTGATAGGCCCACCACGCGCCGAGCAGGTTGCCGAAGCCGAGCAACGCCCAGGCGAAGAGGGTCCAGCGGCGGACCAGCGGCAGCCACGCGTTGTCCACCCGCCCGCTGACCAGCGCGGCGATCGCGAAGCAGAACGGGATCGTCCAGCTCATGTAGCCCGCTAGCAGCATCGGCGGATGGATCAGCATCCCCCAGTCGCGCAGCAGCGGGTTCAGCCCCGCGCCGTCGGGGGGGACGACCCCGCCAGCATTGGTGGCGAACGGGCGCGCGACGAACGCCATCAGGAAGGTGAAGAACGCCTCGATCGCCAGCAGGCAGGCGATGAAGCCGGGCAACAGTTGCGCGGCGATCCGCGACCCGCCGTGACTCGTGCGCCAGAGGGAGAGGGTCGCCGCCGCGCCGAGCAGCCCGAGTGTGGTCGCCCAGTAGAGCAGCGACCCTTCCATCCCACTGTAGAAGGCCGCGCCGACGTAGATGGCGGGCATCGAGCGGCTGGAATGCTCGGCGACGTAGGCGACGCCGAAGTCGTGCGTGAGGAACGCGGCGACCAAAATGCCGGACGCCGCCGCCAGCAGCGCCGCCAGCGCGATCACCGCGTGCCGCGCGCTCGTACTGAACTCCGCCGCGCCCCGCCATCCCCCATAGATCGCCGCCCAGACCCCGAAGCAGCAGATCAGGAACGCGGCGAAGACGGCGATTTGCCCGATGTCGGCCATTGAATCTCCAGTCCGTAGTCGGTAGTCCGTAGTCCGTAGTAGGGGTCCGCGTGCCAGCACAGCGCCGGGATCCTACCGCCCAGTCACTACCGACTACCGACTACGGACTACGGACTACTTCGCCGCCGCCTCGGTATCAAACTTCGAGGGGCATTTGGCGAGCATCGTGTCGGCGACGAAGCCGGTGGAGGGATTGTATTTCCCCTCGACCACCACCTCGATCCCCGGCCCGAAGATGTCGGGGACGACCCCGCTGTAGACGACCGGGAGGTTGCCGCTGGCGTCGGCGACGGCGAAGCGGACCGCCGAGGAACCTTCCTCGCGCCTGATCGAACCATCGACGACATTCCCGGCGAGGCGAATCTGCTGGCCGTGCGCGGTCCCCGCTTGGAGTTCGCTGACCGTCTGGTAGTAGACGCTGGTCCCCAGGCCGTTGTAGACGAGGTAACCGATCGCGCCGACGATGACCAGCGCCACGATCGCCAACTGCCAGCGCTTGCCGCCGCGCCGCGCTGCCGTATCCGGCAGCACCCGCGCGCCCCGCACCCCGCCGATCGCCGTATCCGCCATCCTCGTGCCCCTCTCCTACCCTCAGCCGCTGCGCAGGGCGCTCTCGTACAATGTTTTCAGAATCGCCGCCAGCAGGACGACGATCCCGCCGAGCCAGAGCAGCGCCACCGGCGAACCGAGCGCCCGGCGCATCCCGGCGAACGGCCCGCTCGGCGCGCGCCGCCTGCGCCGCCCGAGCCCCCCCGCGAGGCCGAACATCCAGAGCGCCAGGGCGACCTTCAGCGCCAGCGTCACCCCGTACCCGACAGTCGCGCCCCGACTCGCCAGCCGATCGAACGTCAGGATGACGCCGCTGACGATGAAGACGACGATCGCGGCATTGACCCACCGCCCGAAGGCCGCGCCGGTCGTGCGCCCGAGCCGCGCCGCCACGTCCAGGTCGTCCAGCTGGCGCAACTCGCGCCCCTGGATCAGCGTCGCGTAAGCCCCGCCCCCGAGCCAGACGATCGTCGCCAATCCGTGCGCCCAGCGCATGACGACCAGCAGCAGATCGCCCGCGTCGAGCACCCTGCTACGGGACCAGCGGCGCGAGGAGGCCGTTCAACTGGGTCGCGGTGATCGGCCCGATCCACTTCTTGATCAGGTGTCCCTGCGGGTCGATCAGGTACGTCTCCGGGACGCCGGTGATGCCGAGGCCGACCGAGATCCGTCCCTCGGGGTCGAGCGCGGTCGGATAGGGGACCGCATATTCGTTGACGAACTGGCGCATCGGGTCGATGTCGTCGTTGAAGGCAATCCCCACGAAGGCGACCCCACGCCCCTTGTAGAGTTCGTAGGAGCGGTTCAACTCCCTCGCCTCGTCCCGACACGGCCCGCACCAGGAGGCCCACAGATTCAGGACGACCGTCTTGCCGCGCAGGTCGCTGAGCCGCAGCGTCTGCCCGTCGAGGGTCGTGACCGAGAAGTCCTGCGCGGGGCCACTGAGCGGCACCGCCTTGCCAACCTGGGTGCTCGGCCCGCGCACCATCCCCCAGTAGAGCAAACCGAGGAGCGCGACGACCCCGACGATGACGGCGAGCAGCAGCCAGCGGCGTTGCCGCCACGGCGTGGGGGGTGTCGCCCCCCTCAGCTCCCCGGCACTGATCTCCGCCAACCGACCCGACCTTCCGGCGCGCCCACAATCGGCGCGTCAACTCCGCAAATGCACGCCTCCCCGAAAGTATACCGTAGCCCCCTGGGGGGGACAACGAACAATTATGTCGCCTCGCGCGGCGCTGTTGTGGTACCAAGTGCCGCCATCGGAGAGTACGCGTCGGCGGCGCGAACGGATTGGTCGGCCTGCGCGGGGAGGCCGTGGCACGGCGTATGCGCTGTGGTATCCTGCCGAGAGCGCCGCGCCCCTCCCAAGGGAGCGTCTGGTTCAACTCTCGGCATTTCCTCGTCTTGATCCTTAGTTCACGCGACGGACGAACGGGCGACCTCGCCCGCACGGCAGGAGGGGAAGCGATGGATCACGACGACGAGGGCGTACCGCTCGCCCAGGAGATCGTCCTCCGGCGGATCGGCCAGATGGAGGGGCGCGCGGACATGATGCCCCTGACCGACGCAGATTACGCGCGCCTGCGCGCCCTGATCCTCGGCCGGACCGTCAGCACGGGCGACGAGTTCGAGATCTTCGAGATCATCGAGATCGTCCCGCCGGACGAACCGGCGATCGTCGGGGACGAGACGACGGTTGAGTTTGCGTGAGATGGGGGACTAACCCTAACCCGCGCCCGCGCGCAGTCTCGGAGCTTGTCTTGTGCGCAGTCATAGCGTTTCGTGGCGACCGCTGTCCACCTCAGCCGGGGCTTTGTCCCGCGCCTAGTCAGGGGGGCTTCAACCCCTCGGTTCCCCGACTTTCATCGTTACCGACATGCGGAAGACTGCCGATGGACGCCGCGAAGAAGACCCCCTGCGCCGACTACCATTCGGGCTTTATTAAGACGGCCCCTTGCAGGATCGGGCGGAACAAGCGGCGGAGGCATCCCAACCCCCCGCCCTCATTCGCCGCTCGTCATTCGCGCTACGCCAACAACTTCAACCACCGCACGTTGTCGTAGATGCCAGAACTACGAGCTTAACAGTTGCTCTTGCGGTGAACTGACGCCCTTTCCCCGTCGGATATTGTTGCTTGCGAGGAGGGATCAACCAGCCGCTCGATCAGCGCCCCCACACAAGCCCCAATGTCCCCACCGTGACAAGCACGTAGATCGCTGTAGCGACGATCTCGCGCTGCTGCGCCGTGCTGATCAGTGTGGCGATCTGCTCGGCGGGGAGAGTCTGATAATACCCGGTGGCCGCGCGCGAGATCTCCCACTCGAACTGATCGATCGCATTCATCAGCGCCAGGGTCGCGGGGGCGAGGAGTAGGAGCGACCAGCCGAGCATGAGCGCACCCGGCACCGCGCACCGGGTGCGGCGTGGCGCTCCTGACTGTCCCCCACCGCGACGGCTCGCCTGCTCAGCGGTGCCCGCCAGATCATCGAGACGGTCAACGACCACCTCCCGGAGCAGCCCGGCCTCGCCCGCCATCACGCCCGCGCCTATCGCGGCCCAGGTGCCCCCCTACACGAAGCTGACCGCCCACCC
>CADCWN010000149.1 GCA_902806415.1 uncultured Thermomicrobiales bacterium
AGCGTCCCACACTCAGGAGGGGCAGACATAAGCAAACCAGTGCGCGTCAACGAGCGTATCCGCATCCGCGAGGTGCGCCTGATTGATGAAGACGGCCAGCAGTTGGGGATCGTGCCAACCTTCCAGGCGTTGCAGACCGCCCGGGAGCGCGGCCTTGATCTGGTCGAGGTTGCCCCTAACGCCATGCCACCGGTCTGCCGGATCATGGACTGGGGCAAGGAGCGGTACGAGCAGTCCCGCAAGGAGCGCGAATCGCGTCGGAACTCGAAGGCGATCACGATCAAGGAGATTCGGCTGAAGCCGAAGACCGATGATCACGATCTCGATACCAAGACGCGCAAGGCGAAAGAGTTCTTGCAGGATGGGGACAAGGTCAAGCTGACGGTCCTCTTCCGCGGTCGCGAGAACTTGCACCCGGAAGTTGGTCGCGCGCTGCTCGACCGGATGCTCGATCAACTCGGCCCGCTTGCCATCATCGAGGCGACCCCCCGCCTGGAGGGGCGCAACATGACGGCGATGCTCGCGCCGAAGAAGCAGCCGCCACCGACAGCCGCCGTGGCCACGTCGGCTCCGCGCACGGCAGAGCCGATGGTCGGGGCCGCGGAGGAACCGGCGCAGCCGAGCTAATATCATCAGTCGGTGATGAGGGTGTCGCACGCCGCAGACGTTCGAGCCTGCGGCGTTTACTGACGCCTGTGGAGGTGCGACCGCAGCCATCGTGATTCACCGATAGGCGACGGACGCGCGGGCAACGGAAATATGAGGGAGGAAGAGCAATGCCGACCGGACCGAAGATGAAGACCCACAAAGGCGCGAAGAAGCGCTTCGATGTGACCGGGAGTGGTCTCTTCCGGCACGCCAAAGGGATGAAGAGCCACTTCCGCCGCCGCAAGTCGTCGCGCGTGAAGCGTCAGTTCGATCGGATGATCGTCCTGGCCCCGGCCGACCGGAAGCGCGTGCAGAAGCTTCTGCCCTACGGCGTGAAATAAGCAGCCCAGGAAGCGCAGAGTAACAGGGAGGAGGACCAAATGGTACGAGTAAAGCGTGGTGTCACGGCACACGCCCGCCACCGCCGCGTGATCGCCCGCGCGAAGGGCTATTACGGGACCCGCAACCGCCTGTTCCGCCGCGCGAACGAGGCGGTCATGAAGGCGGGGGTCTATGCCTACCGCGACCGCAAGGCGCGCAAGCGCCAGTTCCGCCGCCTCTGGATCACCCGCATCAACGCGGCGGCGCGAATCAACGGCTTGCCCTACGGTCGCTTCATCCAGGGTCTGAAGCTGGCGAACGTCGAGGTCGATCGCAAGATGCTGGCCGATCTCGCCGTCCACGATGGCACCGCCTTCGCCCAGATCGCCGAGATGTCCCGCGCGGCCTTGCCCGCCGAGACGGCGGCACTGGCGACGCGGCAGGTCAACGCGTAAGAGAGTCGTCGGTCGCACCCCGGCGGGTATAAATCAGTCGTCGGTCGTCAGTTCTCGGTCCCAACTCGGTGCATATAGGGTGCATCTTGAGTTGTCCGGAGCAAGCTGACGACTGATGACTATTTAACGGAGCCTTCATGGTCACCACCGTAACGAGCCTCGACAATCCGACCGTGAAGCTGGCGCGGTCCCTCAGCAAGCGGCGCGACCGGCAGCGCGAGCGCGCCTTCGTCGTCGAGGGCGTGCGCGCGCTGTCCGAGGCGGTCGGCGCGGGCGCGATCCCGCGCGCGATCTTCATCGCGCGCGAGTTGCTCGGCGATGGCGAGGCGCAGGAGCGCCTACTGGTCGCGCTCACCGAATCGCGCGAGGCCGGGCCGGGTCGCCACATGCGCGTCCTGGAAGTGACGCCGCAGGTGATGAAGTCGCTCAGCGAGACGGACGCCCCGCAGGGGATCGCCGCGATCCTCCCCTTCCCCGAGAGCACGCCACCGAAGGCCGGGACGCCGCTGATCGTCATCGCCGACGGCGTGCGCGATCCGGGCAACCTGGGGACGATGCTGCGGACGGCGCTCGGGGCCGGCGCGACAGCCCTCTACACCACGCCGGAGACGGTCGATCTCTACAACCCCAAGGTGGTGCGCGCGGCGATGGGCGCGCACTTCCGCCTGGCGCTCCGCTCGAATGTCGGGTGGGATGCGTTGGATGAGGAGTTGATCGGCTGCGACTCCATCTGGGGCGCGGACGCCGGCGGTGAGCAGCTCTACACCGCCGCCGACTGGACCACCCCCACCGCACTGATCGTCGGCAACGAGGATCGCGGGATCAGCCCCGAGGCGCGCGAGCGCTGCACCGATCTGCTGGCGATCCCGCTCGCGGGCGAACTGGAATCGCTGAACGCGGCGGTCGCGTCGGCGGTCATCCTCTTCGAGGCGGCGCGGCAACGGCGGGGTTAGTCGTCAGTCGTCAGTCGTCAGTCGTCAGTGCCGAGTGCCGAGTAGCGGCGCGGGATCGTCGCCCTTCTACGGACTACGGATTACGGGCTTTCTACTGACGACTGACGACTGACGACTGACGACAACCCCTCGCCTACGCCCGCAGCGTCGCCTTCAGGCGCTTCTGCAACGCGCCTTCGATCCGGCGACGTAGCCCCTCGATCTCGCGCTCGGCCAGCGCGCGATTCGGCGCGCTGAAGGTCACCTCGAAGGCGAGGCTCTTCTTGCCGGTCGGCACCTGCTCCCCCCGATAGAGATCGAAGAGGCGCGCGGACTGGGCCAGCGGCTTCGCCGCCGTGAGGATCGCCTCCTCGACCGTGCCCGCCGCCGTTGCCTCATCGACGACCACCGCGAAGTCCTGCACCGTCGGCTGGAACCGCGTCGCGCCGGTCGTTCCCATCCGCTTCTCAACCTTCGAGAAGAGCGCCTCGGCATCGAACTCGGCCAACATCGTCCGCGCGGCGGCGATCCCGAAGTTTGCCGCGACTTGCGGGTGTGCCTCCCCGAAGACGCCGATCAGATCCCCGGCGATTCGCAACTCCGCCGCGCGACCGGGGCTGAATGCCGCGTAGTCGCTCGGCGTGTAGGTGACGCCATCGATCCCCAGGCGCGCGACCAGCGCTTCCACGGTTCCCTTGAGGTCAAAGAAGTCGAGCGATGCGCCGACCTCGCCCGCTGTGGTGTAGAGGCTGCGTCCCGTCCGCTCACCGGCCAGCGCGATCGAGAGGGTTAGTCGCTCGACCGGCAACTGGCCCAGTTGGCGAGGCAGGTAGACCGGTCGCACCTCGAACAGTCGCACCGTCGGGCGGAACTTCAGGTTCTGCGACAAGGTTTTCAGCGCGTCGGCCATCAGGGTCGGGCGCAAGATCTGCCAGTCGCTCCGCAGCGTGTTGACGAGGCGGGTCGCGTCGAAGCGGGGTCGATCCCTCTCCCACCACGTCACCCAGCGCCCGTCCGTGGCGAGGCGATCGAGCGACGGCTCGTCGGTCAGCGAGTAGCAGACGATCTCGTGCAGGCCGCTCGCCGCGAGGATGTCGCGCGTCTCATCGGCGAAGAGGCGCAGCGGGTCGCGGCGCGGCTCGACGGTGCGCCCCTCCGGCAGCGTCGTCGGCAAGGTGTCGTAGCCGATGACGCGAATGATCTCCTCGACCAGATCGGCGGACTGCGTGATGTCCTGCCGCCAGGTCGGCACGATGACCCGCAGGGTCGGCTCCTCGCCCGCCGCCCCGTCGATCACCGTCGCCCCCAGATCGAGCCGCCCCAGCACCTCGACCGTCTGCTCGACCGGGTAGGTCACGCCGAGCAGTCGCGCGATCTCGCCGTAGGGCAGATCGACCGTCCGCTCGGTCGTCGGGGCCGGGTAGGCGTCGGCGGTCCCGGTCACGCGAGCGCCGGGGCAGAGGTCGAGGATCAGCGCGGTCGCGCGGGCGGCCGCCTCCCAGGCGAGGTTCGGGTCGAGGCCACGCCCGAAGCGCACCGCCGCATCGGAGGGTAACTTCAGCGTCTGCATCGCGTGGCGCACGGCGTACTGGTTAAAATTGGCCGCCTCCAGCAGCACATTCGTCGTGCCGTCGCCGATCTCCGACTGCGCGCCGCCCATCACCCCGGCGATCCCGACCGCCCGCTCCGCGTCGCCGATCACCAGCATCCGCTCGTCGAGGGTCCGCACGACGTGATCGAGCGACTCGATCCGCTCGCCCGGCTCCGACCGCCGGACCACGATCCGCCCGCCCGCGAGTTGGTCGCGGTCGTAGGCGTGGAGCGGCTGCCCCCATTCGAGCATAACGTAATTGGTGACATCGGCGATATTGTTGATCGCGCGCAGCCCGGCGGCGGCCAGGCGACCCTTCAGCCACTCCGGCGACTCCGCGACCGTCACCCCCGCGATCGCCACGCCGACACAACGCGCGCACAACTCGGGCGCATCGATCGCGACGAGCGGCGGGTCGTCGGTGCCGGTCGCCGCCTGCGAGCGCGGCAAGTCGGGGACGTGCGGCGGGTGCAACGGCTGCGCCGTCAGCGCCGCCACCTCGCGCGCCACGCCGAGGATCGAGAAGTCGTGGACGAGGTTCGGCGTGATCTCCAACTCCAGGATCGTATCGCCGAGGTAGTCACGCAGGGGCGTGCCGACCGGCGCGTCGTCCGGCAGGACCATGATCCCCTCGTGCTCGTCCGAGAGCCCCAACTCCTTCTCGGAGCAAACCATCCCCTGACTCGGCACGCCGCGAATCGTGCTGGCCTTCAGCGTGATCCGCTTCGGCTCGTCGGAGTGCCCATCCCAGAGCCGCGCCCCGACGAGCGCCAGCGGCACCTTCTGCCCCTCGGCGATATTCGGCGCGCCGGTCACCACCGTCAGTGCCCGCTCGCCCGCCACGACGCGCACGAGGTTCAGGCGATCGGCGTTCGGGTGCCGCTCGACCCCTTCGACGTAACCGACGTAGACCTGCTCCCACTCCGCGCCGACCTCGCGGATCGCCTCGACCTCGACCCCGGCCATCGTCAGTCGCGCCGCGAGGTCGCCCGGTGCCAGCGTCAGATCGACGAAATCGCGCAGCCAGCTCAACGGTACGTTCATCGTCCTCTCCATTTGGTCGAAAGTCGAAGGTCGAAAGTCTTTCGATTCAGCCTTCCAGGCTTTTTGGCAAGAGTCAGGCTATGCCAACTTTCGACCTGCGACCTGCGACCTGCGACCCACCTAAATCCGTGTCCCCGCGAACTCCTCAAGGAATCGCAGGTCGTTCGCGTAGAAGTTGCGGATGTCGTCGATCCCGTACTTGATCATCACGATCCGCTCGATCCCGAGCCCGAAGGCGAAGCCGCTGTAGATCGCCGGGTCGTAGCCGACATTTCGCAGCACATTCGGGTGGACCATCCCCGCGCCGCCCAATTCGAGCCAGCCGGTCCCCTTGCAGACCCGGCAGCCCTTGCCCCCACAGACGGCGCAGGTGGCCGAGAAATCGACCCCCGGCTCGACGAACGGGAAGAAGTCGCAGCGGAAACGGACCTTTGTGCTCGACCCGAAGAGTTGACGGGTCATCTCGGTCAGTGTCCCCTTGAGGTCGGACATCGTGATCTTCTTATCGACCGCCAACCCTTCCAGTTGGAAGAAGATCGCCTCGTGCGAGGCGTCGGTCGCCTCGTAGCGGTAGCAGCGCCCCGGCACGATCACGCGCACCGGCGGGTCTTGCCGCTGCATCGTGCGCGCCTGCATCGGCGAGGTGTGGGTCCGCAACACGATCTCGTTGACCGTGTCGTCGGTGCCGCGCGAGCCGACGTAGAAGGTGTCCCACTTATCGCGCGCCGGGTGATTCGTCGGGATATTCAGCAGATCGAAGTTGTAGCGCGTCTCCTCGACCTCCGGCCCCTCGATCGTCTGGAAACCGAGCAGGGCGAAGATCGCGCTCAACTCGCGGGTGACCAACGTCGTCGGGTGGAGCGTCCCCATCGGCACCGGACGACCGGGCTGGGTGATGTCCACCGCATCCGCCGCCAGTCGCGCCGTCAGCGCCGCCCCGCCGACCGTCGCCTTGCGCGCCTCGTAGGCCGCCGTGACCCGATCTTTGGTCGCATTCACCGCCGCCCCGAAGCGCGGACGTTCCTCCGGCGAGAGCGCACCCATCCCCCGCAAGAGCCCACTCAGCTTGCCGTCTTTCCGCCCCAGGAACTCGCGGAACCAGCCCTCCAGCGCCGCCTCATCGGCGATCTGCGCCAGGCGATCGGTCGCCTCGCGTTCCAGTGCCTCGATCTGCCCGACCTCGATCGAGCCTCCCGTTGTCATCGGATCCTCCTAGCACCCTTGCGGTCGGTTAAGACCCGCCCGGGACGACTCCCATCACGGATCGCTCCTATCGCCGGACAAACAAAAGCGCCCTCTCGCACAGGGGCGAGGGGCGACCACGCGGTACCACCCTGTTTTCGTTACTCAGTCACCAACCGAGGCGCGACGAGCGCCGCAGGGGTGTGCTCCCGATAATGGGGGAGCAGGCCAGGAGCGACTACCCATCGCGCCCATCAGGCTGGTGCGACTTCACCGCTCGGCTCGGGAGTGAACTTCGCCGCGCATCTACCGGAGGCCGCTCGCACCCAATGGCGACCCCTCGCTAGCGGTTCCCGCGCGGTTACTCTCTCCCTCATCGCCGTTGCCGTATCTCGTTAGCGCTGAGTGTATCAGAAAAGTCGTCGGTCGTCAGTCCTGGGCGAGTGCCGAGTGGCGAGTGCCGAGTGGGAAGTGTGGGGAAAGCGTGGGGACGAGTAGTATTCGACAAAGGCCGATGCGGTTCGGACGTAGGGGCGTATTGCATACGCCCGCATGTCGTCCTACCACCAGCGCCTGTGGAAGCCCCGGCGTGGGTTGGGCGTATGCAATACGCCCCTACGCCCGACCGCTCGTGGCTGCCGATAAGGGCGGTACCAATCGGCGCGGTACTCGCCATCCATCATCGTGGTACTATCCTTGCACAGCGGTCACCAATGATCGTGACGGAGGAGGGAAACGATGAGCGCGACGCAAACAACCTACGGCATCGCCGACTTCGTCGAGGATGCGCGCCGGATCATGGAGGTCGAGGGCGGCATCAAGGATCGCGAGACGGCGGTCGGGCAATTGGAGCCGCTGCTGAAGCGGGCGCTCGATGGCCCTGGCTGGACCGATCCGCAGTACGCGACGATCGTCGATGGTGGTCGCCCTGGCTTCGCCTACTATAAGAACGAGGACGGCTCACTGAACGTCTACGGTGTCCTCTTCCGGCCCGAGCACCCAACCCCCACGCATGATCACGTCACCTGGGGGATCATCGGCGTCTACTCCGGGCAGCAGCGCACGACCCGCTATCGCCGCCTCGATGACGGCGCGACGCCCGGCCAGTGCCACGTCGAGTTGCAGGCCGACGAGGTGCTGACGCACGGCGCGACCTACCCGCTCCTGCCCCCACACGACATTCACCGGATCGAAGTCCTCGGCACGGAGGATGGCCTGTCGATCCACGTCCTCGGCGCGGACCTCAAGCGCCAACGCCGCCGCATCTTCGATGTCGAGAACAACACGTGTGAAGAGGTCGAAGGCGTCAGTATGGCGCGGTAACGGCGAAGCAGTCGGTAGTCCGTAGTCCGTAGCCCGTAGTGGCCGGGTGGTGGTATCGCGGCGCTGCGCTTGCAAGCAGATTCTACGGACTACCGACTACGGACTACGGACTCGCTGAAAGGAGTCTCGCATCACTATCGAGCAGAGCGCCGCGCCGCACCCCGACAGTTGGGACGCTGGTGCCACGGGCGATCAGTTCCCGGACGACAGCACCCTCGCGGCGATCGAGGGGGCGGCGCGGGAGTTCATCGCCGGGGCCAGCACGATCGTCCTGGAACGCTATGGGGGGCCGCTGGAGATCGAGTACAAGAATAAGGCCAAGACCGACCCGGTGACCGAGGCCGACAAGGCGGTCGAGGCGTACCTGGACGAGGCGGTGCGCGCCCGCTTCCCCGACCACGCAGTCCTCGGCGAGGAGGGGCACGACCCGGACGGCGGGCACGACTTCGAGTGGATCGTCGATCCGATCGACGGGACGATCAACTTCGTCAATCGGCTGCCGTTCTTCGCTATCTCGATCGGCGTTCTCTATCGCCGCCGCCCGGTCGTTGGCGCGCTCCACTTCCCACTGATCGGCGAGACGCTGCACGCGCGCCGGGGCGGCGGAGCCTTCCGCGACGGGGTGCCGATCCGCGTCCACCCGGCGACCGAGCCATCGGGGCGCGTGACGATCGGGCTGCCACCGGGCTTCCTCTTCCAGTTCAAGACGCAGCGCGCCGCGCGCCGCAAACTCGGCGAACCGCGCTCACTCGGCTCGATCGTCTACGAGATGGGACTGGTCGCCACCGGCGGCTTCGGCTGGGCGATCTTTCGCGGCCCGAAGATCTGGGATGTCGCCGGGGGGCTGACGGTGATCACCGAGGCGGGCGGCGTCGCCCTGCGCCACGACGAGGGTCGCGGCGGCTGGTTCCCGCTCGACCGCTTCGAGGTTCCCGTCTCGAAAGACCCGCAGAAGCCCGCCAAGCTGCGCGACTGGCACGCCCCGGTCATCGTCGGCGCCGCACCGCTGATCGAAACCCTCGCCCCGCAGATCGCCCCGCGCCGCGCGCCGGTTATCCTCACCGCCGCGATGAAAGGCTATCGCGGCTGGCGACGCTGGCTCCCGAAGAAGGAGCCTAAAGAGGCACCGGCGGCGGCTGGCGCTGAGGTAGGCGGTTGAAACCGCCTGCCTCAGCCTCAGCCTCCTGCTTCCCCGCCCTCCACCCCCTGCCTCGCCGATAGCAACAGCGCCGGAAGAATCGCCAGCAGGCAGATCACCCCGGCGATAGCGAAGGTCTGGTACAGGATGTCGAGCGTGATAGCCGTCACCTGCTGCGCCTGGTATTCCAGTTGGCGAGTGAGAAACGCCGTCAGCGCCTCGTTCGGACCCTGCGTCAGCGGCGGCAGCGCCTTGACAAGCAGATCAAGCTGACCGGCCCCCCAGGAGGTCAGCGCCGAGAGCCCGATCGTCATCCCGAGCAGGCGCATCACCAGCACCAGCGACGAGGCGATCCCGTGTTCCCCGGATGGGGCGGCGTTGATCGCCGCCGCGCCGATCGGGGCGATCACGAGGCCGAGGCCGAGGCCGCAGATCAGCAAATCGAGCGACATCCGCGCGTAAGCCAGGCTCTGGGGCCAGCCGAAGAGTCGCCAGAAACCGAGTGCGGCGACAATCAGGCCGAGGATTGCGACCGTCCGGTAGCCGATCCGTTCGGCGCTTGCCCCGCCGGCGAGTGAACCGACCGCCATCGCGATCGTGAACGGCAAGAGGAGGAGCGCGCTCGTCAGGCTGGCCCGCGCTGCGTCGAACTCGAGCAGCGAGACGACGAACGGCACATCGACCATCACGACGATCAGCGCCGCCCCGACCAGGAGATTCGCCGCGTTCGCCCCGCTGAAGACCGGGCGGCGGAAGAGGCTAAGGGGGATGATCGGCCACGCCGCTCGCCGCGCTAGCGCGATGAACAGGACGAACGCCATGACCGCGCCGAACAGCAACGGGACGCGATAGGGCGCGAGCGGGTTCGCCGATGCCCCGAGCGCGCGCGGTTCGCCGCCCCCCTCGGCCCCCGAGGAGAGGGCCAGGTTCGTCAGCGCCAGCGCCAGGGTGAGGGTGATCGCGCCGGGCCAGTCGAACCGACCCGCAGCGCGCGTCTCCGTGCGCGCCGCGCGCCGCCAGGTCGCAAAAATCGTCGCCAGGACGCCGAGCGCGATCGGGACGTTGAGGGCGAAGACCCAGCGCCAGTCGTCCACCAGCCCGAGTCGCGCGGTGCCGAGGACGCCGACAACCCCCGCGCCCCAGAGCGGCCCGAGGACCCAACCGAGGGTGTCGATCGCGCCGATCGCGCCGACAGCGCTGGCGCGCTGGCGCGCTGGCAGGAGATCGGCGGCGAGGGCGAGGGTCACCGGCACCAGCGCGCCGCCGCCGAGCCCCTGCACCATCCGCGCGGCGATCAACGGCACCAGCCCCTGCGCGACAGTACACCAGATCGAGCCGAGGGCGAAGAGGGCCAGCGCCGTTAGGAAGACCGGGCGGCGACCGATCAGGTCGGAGACGCGACCGGCGATCGGGATCGTGATCAGGTAGGCGAGGAGGTAGCCGCTGACGATCCAGGAGTAGCGCTCGATTTCGGCGACATTCACGCCGAGGTCGAAGATGATCCGCGCCAGGATCGTGGTGATCACCGTCAGGTCGAGCGCCGCGACGAAGACGGCCAGCAGCGCGGCGGCGAGGATCGCTTTCGCTCCGGGCGGCAGTCGCCCCGCTTCACCGGCGGGACGCTCGGCCTGGGTCGATTGCGGGGCGGTGCCGAGCATCGGTGCCTGTCCTTCGGCGCGAGAGACCATTCGCATCCGGCGAGCGGCCGTGCGGGCGCGGGCCGCTATTGGGGCTTGGTGATCGTCACCGGCTGGTCGTACTTGTCGAAGGTGAGGGTCCAGGTCGCGGGCTTCGCCTTGTTCGGGGTCTGCGGCTCGGTCAGCAGCAATTTCACCAGATTGGAGGAGCCCTTGGCGATCCAGAGATCGAGGGCGACCGGGTCCCCCTCGATCGCCCCGCTGGTGATCGGGTCGATCGCCGCGCGATCGACCTTCCCCTTCAGGTGATAGACGTCCTGCCCGTTCACCTTCTCGTCGGCCAACTGTTCCACCTCGCGCAGCTTGCCGACGATCGTGCTTAAACCCTTCTCCTTGTCGAAGAGGACGGTCGGGCTGTAGTCGAAGCCCTCCTGCGCCGGTCCCCACTGGCCGGTCACGGGGTTGGTCTGGTATTTGTCGTTGCCGATCGTCACCAGCGACACATCGATATTGGCCGACCCGAGGCCGATCTTGATCTTGGTCTGCATCTGATCCGGCGTGACGATATCGCCGTTCGCCGAGCGCAACGAGATCGTGCGGTTGGTATCGATAAAGGCGTCGCCCTCGATCGCCACATCGAAATGGACCGACTTCACTTCGTTGAGCCGCTTCGCCGTGGCGTCGAGGATCGCCTTCGTATCGCCCGATTTCTGCGTCGAGCCGCCGCAGGCGGTCAGCAGCAAGATCACCGCTGTCAGCAGGGCGGCAATCGAGAACAACGATTGTGGCATACCGTTGCGGCGCGCGCGCGGCACGGATGTGGACACGACCAAGCTCTCCTCCATTCGCCGTCGCGCATCTCGTAATGGCGCGGTGATACGCGGGGCAAAGTGTAGCATAGGGGTGTTGACTCCTTGACGGCCCCGCCACGCGCTCATTACACGATTAACGACGCGCGGGATTCGTCGGCTTCATGTCCGAACGAGAGTGGTCCCGCACAGTTCTCGGCGAGTGGCCCTGGATGGTGACCCTGTTTCCGATATGGTGGGGGGAGATTTTCAGTAGGGGTAGGCTACACACGAATGGAGTTAGAAATGGCGCTCGATACACGCACGCCAACCCTCGATCATCTCGGGAATATCCCCCCCACCTACGTACACGAGTGGCGGGTCGCCAAAGCCGGGGAGCCGATTATCCTGCCGCAAACAATCTTCAAGTGGTATCACGTCCACCGCGAGGGCACCCCGATTTCTGCGGCGCTGGACACGGAAGCACAGTCGACTCTCGCCGGCGCGGCGACGTGTGGCGAGTGGACCCCTGAGTACGGCTTGAACTTCGCGCTCCTGCACGTCAGCACGGCGCATGCCTTCCTAATTGCCGGGGTGTGGCGCGGGCATCAGGAGTTATGGACACGCCTGTACTACAAGGAACTCGCATCGGACGGCCCGTTCACGCGGACCGATCTCAGCGGGGAGGATGCACCAGCGGCATGTGTCTGGGAGTTCGCCGTAATTTGCCACGAGCGGATGGCCCGGCATCGCTACCTCTTCTCCCAGCGGGCAGAGGCGGATAAGCGCGCTTGACTGGAGGATTGCTACAACGGACGGGCCTGATAGCCCCTGGAGTCGCTCAGGACGTATGCGCGGGTTGATGCCGACGCTGACAGGCGGTTGAAACCACCCATCCCCCCATTCACGACTCGCTGCCCCCCACTTGCACCCCTTCGTCGCCTGTGCTATCCTTCGTCAGTCAGTTCGGCGGGGCGTAGCGCAGCCCGGTTAGCGCGCAGCGTTCGGGACGCTGAGGTCGGAGGTTCGAATCCTCTCGCCCCGACCATCTTTCAACTGACCAAATGGTGAGGCGGCGAGGCTCTATGCCTCGCCGTTTTGTCGTCTCCGCCCCCTTTGTTGACACCCTCCGGGCGCTCGGCTAGGCTTGCCGCCGATGACGCGCCCGGCTGCGGCGAGGATCGCGCGCGATACACCGTGATAAACAGCGCACACTGGCCCATACTTAGGGGGCCGACAGCGTGGTCGGGACGACCGTGAGGGAGCGGAAAGGGATCGGACAAGATGAGTGGTGAGCAGGTCTACGACCTGGCGGTGATCGGCGGCGGGCCGGGCGGCTATGCCGCCGCGATTCGCGCCGCCCAGCTCGGCCAGAAGGTCGCCGTGATCGAGAGCGCGGAACTGGGCGGCATCTGCCTCAACTGGGGTTGCATCCCCAGCAAGGCGATCCTGCGTAGTTCCGAAGTCCTGACGCTCTTCCAGCACGCCAAAGATTTCGGCATCTCCGCCGACAATATCACCGCCGATTACGGCGCGGCGATCGACCGCTGCCTGAAGATCGTCAGCACGCAGACGCGCGGCGTCGGCTTCCTGATGCGCAAGAACAAGATCGACGTGGTGCGCGGGCGCGGCACCCTGGTCGCCAAGGACCGGATCGCCGTCTCGGGCGGGGCCGACGGCGACCGCGAGGTGCGCGCGAAGAATCTGCTGATCGCCGCCGGGGCGCGCGTCCGCCCGCTGCCGGGCGTGGAGATCGATGGCGAGCAGATCATCTCCGCGAAGGAGATCTGGGGGGTCAAGACGCTGCCGAAGAAGATCCTGATCATCGGCGCGGGCGCGATCGGCCTGGAGTTCGCCACCGTCTTCAGCGCCTACGGTGTCGATGTCACGGTGGTCGAGTTCCTGCCGCGCATCCTGCCGCTGGAAGACGAGGAGATCAGCGCCGAGCTGGCGAAGCAGTTCACCCGGCGCGGGATCAAGCTACTGACCGCGACCAAGGTCGATGGCGCGGAGGTCAAGGGCGACACGGTGACGGTGCGGCTCTCCCCGGTGCAGGGCGGTCAGACGGTGCAGGTCAACGCCTGGGACCAGAAGGGGCCGCAGCAGGCACAGACCGAGCAGGGCCAGGGCGGGCCGCAGACGATCGAGGTCGATCGGGTGCTGCTCGCCGCCGGGTTCCAGCCGAACAGCGACAATCTCGGCCTCGAAACGATCGGTGTGGAGACGAATCGCGGCTTCATCACCGTGGACGACCGGATGCAGACGAATGTCCCCGGCGTCTACGCGATCGGCGACATCATCGGCAAGCTGCCGCTGGCTCACACCGCCTACGCTCAGGCCGAATTGGTCGCCGAGGTGATCGCCGGACACAAGACCCACCCGCTCGACTACGACGCCATCCCGCGCTGCACCTACACCAGCCCGCAGGTCGCGGCGATCGGCAAGACCGAGGCGCAGGCGCGCGAGGGTGGGCGCGAGATCAAGGTCGGCAAGGCTCCGTTCCGGCCGAACGGCAAGGCCCAGGCGCTCGGTGAGCTCGATGGGCAGGTCAAGATCATTGCCGACGCTAAGACCGGCGAGATCCTCGGCGTCCACATGATCGGCGCGGATGTGACCGAGATGATCGCCGAGTTCGCGATCGCCCGCACATTGGAGGCGACGCCCTCCGAGGTCGCTTACGCCGTCCACCCGCACCCGACCCTCTCCGAGGTGATCGCCGAGGCCGCCCGCGCGGTCGAGGGGCAGGCGATCCACCAGTAATCGCGTCTGCGGCGTGGGCGGGCGTCGTTGACGCCCGCCCGTTGCCCTCACCCCCGCCGCCTGCGGGCGGCACCCCATCGTCCAGAGGGCACCCGCCCACCCGAGGAGAGGGGGAAGGGTGTTGCGAGGCAGGGGTTCTCACCCTCCCTTTCAGGGGAGGGCCGCCGCCGGGACGGCGGGGCGGGATCGAGTCACTCCACCGAACGACAGCAGGAGTGCAAGGACGCTAGTGGCGACCACCGGACAGCGGCGCGACAATGCGCAGGAGCGGGTTGCGAGGGATGACGGGAAGGCCCCCATACGGCGATCGGGCCGGGTCGGCACCACGCGCAAAGTGAGCCCTCGACGGCAGGGTCGTCCGGCGCGAGCGCCGTTCCGCGCCAGCCAACTCCTCCTCCCGCGCCTGCAACTGCCGCTGCTCCTCGCCGCCACCGCCCTGGCGCTCTTGTTCGCCTGGCAGGTGCGCCAGCCGCTCACACTCACCCTCGGTGGCCCCGACGATGCCCCTTACTTGACCGGTTTCCACGAACCGGAGATCGCGCCAGACACCGGGCAGCCCTTCCGCTGGACCCGCGACCGCTCGACGATTATTCTCCCCGGCTTCGGCGCGACCGACGCCGAGTTGCGCCTGCACTTGCAAGGCAGCCGCCCCCCGGGTGCACCACCGCTCACCGCCACCATCGGCATTGGGGATATGTCGCCAAGGGCGATCTCGCTCGTCGCCGAGCCGACCGTCCACACCTTCCCCGTCCCCGCCGCCGCCTTCCGCGATGGCGGGTTGACCGTCTCGAGCGCCAGCCCGACCTATCGCCCGGCGGGGGATCGGCGTGATCTCGGCGTCGTCGCCACGCGCGTCGAATTGCGCGATGCCGGCGGGGCAGTGGGATTGATCGCCCCGCCCCTGCGAACGCTCGGTGTCGCCCTGCTGGCGGCCCTCTGCGCCTACGGGACGGTCGCCCTCGCACTGCGCTCCCCGCTCAGTGGCGCGGTCGCCGGTTGGGCGACCGCAGCAGCCTTCGTCACCTTCGCGCTCGGGCCGCGCTCGATCCTCACCCTCTATGCCCCCGGCCTCGCGCCGCTGATCGGGATCGGCACGCTGGTCACGCTGGGGGTGGCTGCGGGCCTGTGGTGGCTGCGCCCGCGCGCCGGCTGGGAAGTCTCGGAACGCGCGCTCGGCGGCGCGGCGCTGATCGCCGAGGCCAACGCCCTCGCGCTGCTGATCGGGATGCGCCACCCGCAATACCGTTCGAGCGACCTGATGCTGAACGTCCATCGGCTGGAGTTCGTGCAGCGCGGCGAGTGGATCTTCACCCTCGCGCTGCCCGGCCCGCGCGCCCTCGAAGCGCCCTACCCGCCCCTCTTCTACGCCGCCATGCTCCCGTTCGCCGCCATCATCCCCGACAAGGCGCTCCTGGTGGAACTCTGCGCCACGCTGATCATCGCCGTCGGTGCGCTGCTAACCTTCGCCCTGGCGCGGCGACTCACCGGGGCCGACGCGCCCGCGCTCTGGGCGGCGGGGATCTACGCGATCCTGCCGATCACCTACAACCTCGCGTCGGCGGGCAACTTCGCCAACCTCTTCGGGCAGGGGGTGGCGACGATCTACCTCGTGGCGCTGATCCTCACCTGGGGCCGCTGGACCCGCCCAGCGGTCGCGGCGGCGCTGACGATCGGCCTGACCCTAGCGCTGCTCGGCCACTTCGGCGTCTTCCTGTCCCTCGGCGCGACCCTGCCCCTGCTCGTCCTCGCGCTGTTGGTACGCGGGCGCGAGGGGGGGCCGCAAGCCCTCGCGCTGCTCGGCAGCTTCCTCGTCGCGCTCGCCCTCTCCTGGGCGCTCTACTACCGCTTCCACGACGCGCTGCTCCTCGGGCATCTGCGCGACTTCCTCGGTGGCGAGACGAACGCGCGCGGCGGCGCGATCGCCGAGGCGTCGCTCGCCGCGCGGTTCCGCAGCGAGGGGGCCAATCTCCTGCTCTGGTGGGGCTGGCCCGCCCTGCCCCTCGCACTGGCCGGGGCAAATCTGCTGCGCCGCACCCTGCCCTCGGCCCCGCTGACGCTGGCCCTCACCTGGCTGGCGACGGCCCTGCCTTTCTTCCTCGCCGCGCTGGTCGCCGGGCTGAGTGTCCGCTTCCAAATTTTCGTCGGCCCCGCGCTCGCGGCCGCCGGGGGCTGGGCGCTCTGGCAGATCTGGCGGGTCCACCGCCTCATCGGCCCGCTCGTCGCCCTGGCGATCGGCGGCTTCTGGCTCTGGCAGAGCCTCGCCTACTGGGCCGACCGCGTCCTCCACGCCTACCACTAAGTAATCGCCCCCACCCTCCCCGCGTCGGGGAGGGTCGCCGCCGGGGCGGCGGAGAGAGGTTCCCCCGTCACTCGCCCCGACGAAACGCCTCGGCCGCCGCGCCGAGCGTCGTGAATTGCACCCCCTCATGTCCCTTGAAATAGTCGATCAGCCGCTCCAGGAGGAGCATCCGGTGGCCGCGCCCGATCACTTGCGGGTGCATCGTCAGGGTGTAGACGCCGCCCGGCACGTCGCGGTACATGTAGTCGAACTCGCCGCGCCAAATCTCCTCGACCTTCGAGGGGGCGGAGAGGCCGGGGCTGACCCGGTTGGGGCGGCTGACATACTCGAAGTGCGGGAAGTCGTCGAGGATCCAACTCACCGGCATCTCGACCAGATCGACCGACGGCCCGAACTCATACGGGCCGTCGCGATGGATCACGTCACCGACGCGGCACCAGTAGGGGGTGAAGTCCTGCCCCATCAGCGAGCTCTCGTAGCGGAAGCCGTATTCCAGCAAGAGTTCGATCGTGTGCGGGCTGTTGTCCCAGGCCGGCGAGCGATAGCCGGTCGGGCGCTGACCGACCACCCCCTCCAGGGCCACCAACCCCCGTTCCAACACCGCCCGCTCCGCGTCCTTCGATTCGAGCGCGACCGGATTCTCGTGCAGATAGCCGTGATGCCCGATCTCGTGCCCCGCCGCCGCGATCGCCCGCACACTATCCGGGTAGGTGTCTGCCGTGTGGCCGGTGACGAAGAACGTCGCCGGGATGTCGTGGCGCGCCAGCAGGCGCAGAATCCGCTCGACCCCCACCGTGCCGAACTCCCCGCGCGAGATCATGCTCGGCGAGGTCGCGCCCATCGGCCCGATCCAGAGCGAGATCGCATCGAAATCGAACGTCAGGCAGACTGTTGCGCGCATCGTCCCTCCATGCTCACCGGTAATAATTACTACGCTCATCAGCCAGCAGCACCAGCCCTCCCGACCCATCATCGCACAACCGATGGTTCCCGAGTCCCCTCCCCTCCACACCCGTGGTACACTGCGGCCCTGGCACTCGGGTCGCGGGTTGGCGGTCAATGCGATCCACGCCGACCCCGCCCCGCAGGTCCCCGGCAGGGCCGTCGGGCACGCTACGTCGCTGATCAGGAGCGATAGGGAGGAACAGTGACAGGACAGGGACAGGGACAACATGCCACCGCGCGACCGGATGATCAGGTGCGCACCGCCTCGCGACCGAGCGAACTGCGGATCACCGACATGCGGACGGCGACGGTCGGCTGGAACAACTGGCACTTCACGATCGTGCGGATCGACACCAATCAGGGGATCAGCGGCTACGGCGAGGTGCGCGACTTCGCCAGCAAGAATTATGCGCTGATGCTGAAGAGCCGCCTGCTCGGCGAGAATCCCTGCAATGTGGACAAACTCTTCCGCAAGATCAAGCAGTTCGGCGGGCATGGGCGGCAGGGCGGCGGCGTCTGCGGCGTCGAGATGGCGCTGATGGACCTGGCGGGCAAGGCGTATGGCGTGCCGGCCTACGTCCTCGCGGGCGGCAAGTTCCGCGACCGGGTCCGCATGTACTGCGACACCCCGAACGAGCTGACCGGGGAGGCGATGGGCAAGAAGCTGCAAGAGCGGATCGACCGCGGCTTCACCTGGCTGAAGATGGATGTCGGGGTGCAGCCGCTGATCGGGATCAAGGGCGCGCTCAGCTGGCCGCAGGGGATGCTACCGGGCGACCCAGGCGATCAGGTCGAGCGCCTCTTCAACACCACCCAGATCATGCACCCGTTCACCCATGTGCGCCTGACCCCCAAGGGGATCGACCTGATCTGCGAGTACGTCGCGCAGGTCCGCGAGGTCGTCGGCGACGAGGTGCCGATCTCCGCCGACCACTTCGGCCATATCGGCCTCGACGACTGCATCCGGCTCGGGCAGGCCCTGGAGCCGTACAACCTCGCCTGGCTCGAAGACCTCGTCCCCTGGCAATTCACCGACAAGTGGGTCCAGTTGGAGCGGACGCTCCACACCCCCGTCTGCACCGGCGAGGACATTTATCTGCGGGAGAACTTCCGCCCGCTGCTGGAAGCGCGCGGCGTCAACGTCATCCACCCCGACCTCGCCACCAGCGGCGGGATCATGGAGACGAAGCGGATCGGCGATCTCGCGCAGGAGTATGGCGTCAGCATGGCCCTGCACATGGCCGGGACGCCGATCAGCACGATGGCGAGCGTCCATTGCGCCGCCGCGACCGAGAACTTCATCGCGCTGGAGCACCACTTCAGCGAGGTGCCATTCTGGGACAGCTTCATCGACGGGGTGCCGAAGCCGCTCATCCAGGAGGGCTACATCGCCGTGCCGGAGAAGCCGGGCCTCGGCTTCGAGATCAACGAGGAGGTGTTCAAGGAGCACCTGGTCGAGCACGACAAGGGCTTCTTCGAGCCGACCCCGGAATGGGACCGGGCCGGTAGCCACGACCGCCTCTGGTCCTAGACGCAGCGGTCCGCCGCCCAATCGCCTGTGGGGTTGTGGGGTGGGCGAATCCCTCCCCGCCCCCCCGTCGGCGACCCTCCCCTGAAAGGGAGGGTGAAGGGACGGTTTCCGAGCGTGCGAGTCCTCCCCTTCTCCCAGAATTGGGAGAGGGGGTGCCGCCGCAGCGGCGGGGGTGAGGGCCACATCCCCACCATTACAGGAGCACACCCGAGCGATGAACAGGGCGGTCGATCTCAACAGCGACATGGGCGAGAGCTTCGGGGCATACAGCCTCGGCCACGATGCGGCGTTGCTGGAGCAAGTCAGCTCCGCCAATATCGCCTGCGGCTTCCACGCCGGCGACCCGCAGGTGATGGCCCGCACCGTCGCCCTGGCGCGCGAGCGCGGGGTGGCGATCGGGGCGCACCCCGGCTTCGCCGACCTCTACGGCTTCGGACGGCGCGATCTGCCGATCACCCCCGCCGAGGCCCGCAACGAGATGATCTATCAGGTCGCGGCGCTGGCGGGCTTCTGCCGCGCGGCGGGGGTGCCGCTCCAGCACGTCAAGATCCACGGCGCGCTCTACAATCGGATGGCGCGCGACGAGGCGCTGGCGCTGGCCGGGGCCGAGGCGGTGGCCGCGTTCGATCCCGCGCTGATCTTCGTCGGCCTGCCCGCCTCGGCGCACGAATGGGCCGCCGCGAAGGCCGGGCTCCGCTTCGCGCGCGAGGCATTCGCCGATCGCGCCTACAACGCCGATGGCACCCTCGCCGCGCGCAGCCTGCCGGGCGCGATCCTCACCGATCCCAGTATTGTGGGCCAGCGAGTGGTCGACATGGTCACCACCGGGCGGGTGACGGCGATCGACGGGACCGAGATCGCGCTGGCGATCGACACCCTCTGCCTGCACGGCGACACGCCGGGCGCGCCGCTGCTCGCGGCGGGCGTCCGCGAGGCGCTGCTCGGCGCGGGCGTGGCGATCCGCCCGCTGCAAGCGATCGTGCGCTAGGGCATGGCAGAGCGTGATTTGCGCGATTCGCTCCCAGGGACGCGCGAACCGGTGCTGTCACGCCCGCGCTATCGCCCGATGGGCGAAGGTGGGCTGCTGGTCGAGTTCGCCAATGCCATCGATCCAGCGGTCAACCGCCAGGTCCGCGCGCTCCTCGCCGCGCTCGATGCCGCGCCGCCGACGGGCCTGCTCGATTTGATCCCGGCGTACCGCACGCTGCTCATCCTCCACGATCCGCTGCGCCTGGGTGCTGACGAGTTAGTCGGGTACCTGGACACGTTGCTCCCGAGCGCGGCCAGCGTCGCGCCACCGACGCGCACCGTCACCATCCCGGTCATCTATGGCGGCGAGTTCGGGCCGGATCTCGACGCGGTCGCGACGCACACCGGCCTGCCCCCGGAGGAGGTGATCGTGCGGCACAGCGCCGCCACCTATCTGGTCTACTTCATCGGCTTCTCGCCCGGCTACCCCTACCTGGGCGGCCTCGACCCGGCCCTGGCCACGCCGCGCCTCGCGCAGCCGCGCACGCGCGTAGCGGTGGGGTCGGTCGCCATCGGCGGGCAGCAGACCGGCATCTACCCGCAGGAGACGCCTGGCGGTTGGCAAATCATCGGGCGCACCCCGCGCAAGCTCTACGATCCTTTGGCGAGCGATCCATTCCTTCTCCGGCCGGGCGACGAGGTGCGCCTGCGCCCGATCGGTGCCAACGAGTACGCCGCACTGGCGGGCGACAGCGCCGGGAGCCGGCAACCCGGCGATCGTTCGATAGAAGAGTGATGAGTGCGATGAACGAGCCGACCAACGGCGCGGCGCTGCTGGTGCGCGCGCCCGGCCTGATGACCACGGTGCAGGATCTCGGACGACCCGGTCACGGGCGCTACGGCGTGTCGATCGGCGGTGCGCTGGACGAGGGGGCGCTGCGCTGGGCCAATTTGCTGGTCGACAACCCGCCCGAGGCGGCGGCGTTGGAGATCACCCTGCTCGGCCCAACCCTCACCGTCGCGGGCGACCGACCAATCGTCGCCGCACTCACCGGGGCCGACTGCGCGGCCACGTTGAACGGCACGCCGGTCGCGCCGTGGCGCTCGTTTCGCTGCGATCCGGGCGATACCCTCACGCTCGGCGGGTGCACCCTGGGTGCGCGCGCCTACCTCGCCCTCGGCGGCGGGATCGCCGTCCCGCTCGCCCTCGGCAGCCGCAGCACCGACCTGATCGGGCGACTGGGCGGCGTCGAGGGGCGGGCGTTGCGCGCGGGCGACCGCGTCCCGCTCGACCCACCGGCGGAATTGCCGCCCTTGTACGCAGTACCCCCCAGGGAGATTCCGCAATACGGGGAGGAGTACACCGCCCGCGTGATCTTAGGGCCGCAGGACGAGCGGATCACCCCCGAATCGCTCACGGCATTCCTTTCTGCACCATACACGGTCGGCCACGAGAGCGATCGGATGGGTGCGCGGCTGAGCGGCCCGCCGCTCGCCTTTCGCGCCGACTCGCCCGGCGCGGACATCCTCTCGGAGGGGATCGCCACCGGCGCAATCCAGGTGCCTGCGGGCGGGCAGCCGATCGTCCTGCTCGCGGGCCACCAGACGACCGGCGGCTACGCCAAGATCGCAACCGTGATCGCGGTCGATCTGTGGCAACTGGGGCAGGCTCGACCCGGCGATACCGTCTCCTTCCGCGCCGTCACGATCACCGAGGCGCGCGAGGCGTTGCGACAGTCCCGCGCGGCCAGCGATCCGGGCGCGCTCGTATCACTCATGACGGGGAAGACGCCGATGAGCGATCAACAATCCGCCACTACAATGAACTTGGAGGGTGGGGAAACCTTCGCCGCCGAACTCAGCGCGGCGGAGCACACCGACTGGCATCCTGCCGCGATCGAGGCGCTGCTGACGCGCGCGGCGGCGACCGACGTCCGCACCCTCACGCTGGAAACACCTGGATTTCGACTCCACCTGCGGCGAGGTGGTGCGGATGCGACGGCTACGGACAGCGCCACAGCAACAACCGTCATGGAGAGCGGGGCGACACTTCCCCCGCCGGATCTCTCGGGGGCGACGATCACCGCGCCGGTGCTGGGGATCTTCTACCGCGCCGCCAAGCCCGATCAGCCGCCGCTGGTCGAGGTGGGCACCCGGATCGAGGCGGGCCAGGTCGTCGGATTGATCGAGGTGATGAAGACGTTCCACGAGGTGACGGCCGAGACTTCAGGGCGTATCACCGCCGCGCTCGTGGAGAACGGCGCGTCGGTCCAGTACGGTCAGACGCTGTTCACCATCAGCCGAGAAGGACTCGATTAGGCCACGGGATGGGCAGCGATATATTCCCCGCACCCCACCCACCGCCGGGGATATGTCGCACTCCCCGCACGACTGGAGTTGAGGGTAAGCCCGACGAGGCGATCGCCGCGCGCCACGCCGAGGGGCGCAACTGGCTCGGCGGATAGCTCGGGGCGCACACAGGCGGGGCAGCGGGGAGGATGCACGGTTGACCACGCCGGCGATCCTGGCCGACATCCACGGCAATCTGCCCGCCCTCGAAGCGGTGCTCGCCGATCTCGCCGGAAGGCCGGTCGATCGGGTCATCGTGGCGGGCGACCTGATCAACTGGGGGCCGTTCTCCGCGCGGGTCGTCGAGCGCGTCCTGGCCGAAGGATGGGACGTGATCCGGGGCAATCACGAGTTGGTGCTGCTCGATTACGGCACGCCGCGCGCCCCCGCCGCGTGGGATGATCTCGGGGCGTTCCCGATCCCGCGCTGGTTGCATCGGCAAATGCCCGAGCGCCTTCGCGCGCGCATAGCCCTCTGGCCGGATACCCTGACCGTGCGCGCACCGGATGGCCCACCCCTGCGCGTCGTCCACGGCTCGCCGCGCGATCACGCGGAGCCGATCTATCCCGGCACCGACGAGCAGTCGCTGACACCGATCCTCGCCGGGATCGCAGAACTGACGATCGTGGCCGCGCACACCCACCTGCCGATGAACGAGCGGATCGGACCCTGGCATATCCTCAATCCCGGTTCGGTCGGGATGGGGCTCGATGGCACCTTCACCGCCCGGTATCTGCTCCTGGAGAGCACCAGTGACGGGTGGCGAGGGGAACTGCGCCAGATTCTCTACGATCGCGCCCCGATCTTCGCCGAGTTCGCGCGCCTCGGCTTCGAGGAAGAGTGCGGGCTGATCGGTCGGCTGGTCGTTGAGGAGTTCCGCGTGGCGCGCCCGCGGATCGCCCCGTTCCTCCACTGGCGACAATCGGTCAGCACGGCGGCACCGTTCACCCTCGAAACACTCGCCAGCTTCCGGGCCGTTGACCCCGAGGCGTTCATGCCCCGCGACCATCGCCTTCCACGACCACAGGGCGCACCATAGACCCGTCCGTCAGCCTGCGCTGTATCGCGCCTCGCGAGACTTACCCCGGAGGTAATCGCCTTGCGCCACCTCGACCGCTACCCTGGAGCGTGGCCCCGAATGGTCGGGGGCGAGAGTCGAAGAAGGAGGGCAGCATGAGCGGCACCACGGGAACGATTGCGATCGCGGAGACTGTTGAGGGGTACTTCGCGGGGTGGAACGAGACCGATCCGCAACGGCAACGGGAGATTATCGGCGCGACCTGGGCAGCGGGCGCGAGTTACGTCGATCCGCTCTTCGCCGCCGTCGGTCACGACGCCCTGGAGGCGATGGTCGTCGCCGTCCATGAGCGCTTCCCCGGCTACCACTTTCGGCTGACCGGGGCGATCGACGCCCACCACGATCGGGCGCGGTGGGGCTGGGAGCTCGCCGGGCCGGACGGCGAGCCGCCGGTCGCGGTCGGCGTCGACTTCGCCACCCTCGCGCCGGATGGCCGACTGTGCGACGTCACCGGCTTCTTCGCCCAACCGGGCAACGACGACTGAAGCCACGGTCCACGGTCATATACCGCGCGCCCCGTACCATCAGGGTGCGGGGCGCTCAGTTCTTTCGGTGCGTGCCGCGATGGGCTAGCCATTCGTACCGTACTTCTGCACGCGCGATTTCGGGATTGTTGGGGGATAGTCGCCCGGAGGAAATCGGGCTACATTAATTGCAGCGTACTCGCTGTACGCCGCCGGAAGTACCGTGGGAGACGCGATGCCACCCGAAATAGGCCCACTCAGTCTCACTTTTGAAGATCGGCTCCGCGCGCTCGGCTGGTTCGTCGATCGGCGCGAACTCCACAGCGTCAGCGTGACGATCGACCAGAACGCGGTCACCCTCGCGGCTCGGAAACGGGGCGATGAGAGCGTGGACAAGATCGAGGTCCGGTTGAGCGAGGCGGAGATGGCACTCCTCTGCCGCGATGCGCGCCGTCGTCGCGGCAATGGGCTCGCCCGCGCGGGCGGGCGGCCCTCGCGCCTCAACGCCCTGCGACAGGGGCAACGGCGCAACCTGCCACTCTCCCGGTGGGTCGATGAGACCCAGGTTCTTTCTTATCAAGAACTCCTGCGCGCCATCGGCTTCGATCTCGACCGTTGGAAGGCGCGCTCGTTCCGCCTGGACGAATTCGAGAGCGGGATCATCTTGCGCGTGGACACCGCGAACGGCGGTCTGGGGGTGCAGCAGGTTATCCCCCTTTCGAAGGAAGAGTTGCGCACCCGGATCGCCCACTCGATTCGTCGCCGTGGGCATCAACGACCAGCGAGCACCATCCCCGCCACCGCCACCGCCTAAGGTTGCCTCCCGCGCGAGACCCCGGCCAATGGCCGGGGTTTTTCCACTACACCGGGCCAACGTCATGCGCGTACCGCGCGCGTGGTGCCGTGGTACACTGCCGGGCGGAAGCAACCTTCCGTCTCCGTGAGCGTGCAGGACAGTAGTCAGTGGAGGTGCCGCCATGAAGCCGCTCCGCTTCGGGATCAAGACCGCCCCGCAGCACACCACCTACGGGGAGATGCTCGCCCTGTGGGAGGAGGCGGACAATATCCCGGCGATCGAGCACGCCTGGCTCTTCGACCACTACGCGCCGATTCACAGCGACGTGGATGGCCCCTGCCTGGAGGGGTGGACCACACTCGCCGCCTTCGCCGCGCGCACGAAGCGCCTGCGGCTCGGGCTGATGGTCACCGGCAATACCTATCGGCACCCCGCCGTCCTGACCAAGATCGCGATCACGACCGACATCATCTCGGGCGGGCGGCTCGACTTCGGCATCGGGGCCGGGTGGAATGAATACGAGCATAGCTCGATGGGGATCCCCCTCTACGCGCCGGGCGAGCGGATTCGCCGCCTCGACGAAGCCTGCGAGATCTACAAGCGCCTCTGCACCGAGCACCTGACCACCTTCGACGGGCGCTACTACCAGCTCAAGGAGGCGCGCTCGGAGCCGAAGCCAACCCAGCGCCCCTACCCACCGATCACGATCGGCGGCAGCGGCGAGCAGTTGACGCTGCGCGTCGTCGCCAAGCACGCCGATATCTGGAACTTCGCCGGTGGCTCGGTCGAGACATTCCAGCACAAGGATCGCGTCCTGCGCGAGCATTGCGCGGTGGTCGGCCGCGACCCCGAGGCGATCGAGCGGTCGATCCAGACTGCGGTCAACTACGACGATCTGGACGCGACCGTCGCGACGGTACAGAGCTTCGTCGATGTCGGCGCGACCCACCTCATCTTGAACTTGCGCCCGCCGTTCCCCGCCGGGATCGTGACCCGCCTGGCCGAGGAGGTTATCCCCCGGATCAAGCAGGGTTGAACGCGCGGGCTCCCGGCCCGAGGGATACATCGCGAGGCGAATGCCGTTCATCCGCCTCGCGGCAGAGACGGCTACAAGGTATGGGGTAGGCACCGATACACTGCCGCGCCGGTCACTTGGTACAATTATTCCATCAAGTGCGGCGGCGCGGGGTCGCCATTCTGCGCCCGAGGGATTGCTGGTGGCATCGACGATCGCAGCCGAATCAGCGCGAGAGGAGACCGATCGGCGGTTGGTCTTCCTCAGCGACCTGCACCTTGCCACCGACAATGGCAAGCGTGACTTCTTCGCCGAGGACGAATTCACCGCGCTGCTCGATGAGCTGATCGACGACCGCGAGCCGATCGATCTGATCATCGCCGGGGATTTTTTCGATCTCCTGCAACTCACCGCTGAGACGCCGGGGGCCGACCGCGTCGCCACCTTCCGGCGGGCCTTCGAGCAGCGCGAGTACGAGGGGATGCTCGACCGGCTGCGGCACTTCAACCGACAGCCGGGACACCGCACGATCTATCTGCTCGGGAACCACGATGCGGAGTCGGGCTGGAATGATCCGCTGCGCGCCTACCTACTCGACAGCGGCATCGTCTCGGAAATCAGCCTGGCCTATGCCCACACCTATGGCGATGGGCTGGGCAACGGCTGCCTGATCTACTGCGAGCACGGGAACGACTACGATGGCGTCAATACGATCATCGACTATCGCAATCCGTCGATCACGCCGCTCGGGTCGCACATCGTCACCGACATGGTCAATTACCTGGAGCCCCTGGGGCGGCACGCCGATATCGACGCGCCGACATCGATCGCCGACATCGACAATATCCACCCGCTCGGGCTGATCCCCTGGTGGTTCATCTCCACCTATTTCTATCAGCAGGTGCGCCGGATCACCAAATATATCGTCGTCCCGGCCTCCGTCATCTACCTCCTCTTCCACCTGCTGCCGCTCTATCTCATCTTCGAGCAGTTCCACGGCACCTTCCTGGCGCGCGGCCTCGCCAGCCTGCCGAATATCGAGTTGATCGTCGCGGGCCTGATCATCATGTTCGACAGCTCGCTCCTGGTGGGGGGGCTGATCTGGATCCTCATCCGCTTCGACTTCGCGCGCACCCGTCGTCGCTACGGCCTGCAAGACCCCGACGACATCTTCCGGCGCGGCGCGCGGCACTATCGGCGGACCTGCGAGGAGTTGGTGAGCGGCGCGCTGCGCCCGGTCCACTGGCCCGCCGAGGAGCCGTGGAGCGGGGCCGATCTTTTCGTCTACGGGCACACGCACACCCAGGATCTGACCACGATGCCGGTCGAGGGTGCGCCGCGCGCCTTCGCCAATACCGGGACCTGGACCCGCAAGGTGATCCGGATCGCGACAAACCTGAAGTTGCCGCCGGTATTCATCCCCGTGTACGAGTTATCCTATCTGACGGTCGAGCGCGCCGCCGCGGCGATGACGATCACCCTCTGGGAGCGACCGAAGACACTCGAATATCGCCTGCCGTGGACCGAACGCCTGGCAAGCCTCTTCCGCCATCGCCCGACGATGCGCCCGGCCAGCCTCACGCCGCGCCCCGTCAAATCGGCGACGATCCCGTTCCGCGCCGGTGTCGATCGGCCCGCCATACTTGGCCCGATCGGCAACTCCGCACGGCGACAACGGCGCGAGGCCGGCGACGACTGAGCGGTGCCGCAGCCTACACGCCACCATCACTCAGAGAAAGAATTGCCCTCACGGGAGTGTCGGGTGCGGGCAAGATCGCCGCATCGTCTCCACAGCAATCGAACTAATCCGCGCTCAACGCCTCATAGACATCCTCGACCGGCTTGGGGAACTCCTGATGGATCGCGTTCGGGCCGAGGATCGCGACCAGCCCCTGCTCCAGATCGGAGCAGTAACTGACCCCCCAGCCCTCCGCCCGGAAGGCCCGCGACCCCGCCGCCCCGGCGATGTGCAGCATGACCGGCTCGTCACCATCGAAGATGCGCAGGGTCTCGCGGATCGCGCTGAGTTGTTCAACATCGCGCTGGTGTTCGCCATGCGGGGTGAGGGTCAGGTGCAGGGTCGGCAGGCGCTTGCGGGGGTCGCCGCGCTCGATCTGCACGAACCCCTCGGCGGACTCGCAGACGAGTTGGACGGCGTCGTGGCGCAACTCGACCTTGGCGACGATCCGCACGATCTCGTCCTCGATGAAGAAGCTGCTGTGCTTCTCGAAGCAGTCGGGGAAGGCGACCAGCTCGACCGACCCGCTCATATCTTCGAGCGCCACGATCCCCATCGTCGTGCTCTTCTTGGTGATCACCCGACGCACGCTGTTGACCATCGCCACGACGGTCACCTTCTTGCCCTCGAACTCGGACGACAGGTCGCCGAGCGCGGTCACGCCGTCGCCGACCTCGACGAGCGACAGGGGATGCTCGGAGAAGTAGAGCCCGGTGACCTCCTTCTCCCAGGCGAGGATCGTCTTGCGCGGCAACTCTTCCACCTGGTCGCGCGCGCGAGGCGCGGTGCTGGTCGGCGTCGGCGCGGCGAGTTCGAACATCCCGAAGAGATCGGCCTGCCCGCGCCGCTTCGCCTCCTGCGCTTTCTGCCCGGCGGTCATCGCGCCGTCGAGTTGATCGAGCAGGTCGCCGCGCCCGCCGAGATCATCGAGCGCGCCCGCCTTGATCAGACTCTCCACCACGCGCTTGTTGAGGAGTTTGCTGTCGACCGCCGCGCAGAGGGCGTCGAGCGAGGCGAAGCGACCGTCCGGCTGATCGGCGCGCGCGGCGATGATCGTGTCGATCGCGCCGACGCCGACATTCTTGACCGCCGCCATCCCGAAGCGCACCCCCTGGAGTTCCGCCCCCTCCTCGGTGACGATCGTCTCGATCGAGAAGTCGCGCTGACTCCGGTTGAGGCTGGGGGGCAGGATCGTGATCGGCACACCGGACGCGCCCATCCGCTTCACCTCGACCACGCCCTTGACGACCTTGTCGCCATCGCCCATCGCCGTGGAGAGGAACGCGGCCATGTACTCGGCGGGGTAATTCGCCTTGAGGTACGCCGTCTGGTAGGTGATCTGCGCGTAGGCGGCGGCGTGGCTATTGTGTGAGACGATCCCATTGGCGATGAAATTCAGCGGGCCATCCGGGGCCATCTCGACATCGTATGTCTGCGCCTCGCCGCACGGCTCGATCGCGACGATCAGATCGCCGTTCTCCGCATGCGCCAGGGCTAAGTGGCTTTCGACGACGAATTTGAAGTCCTCCGGCGTGACGACGACATAGGGGAGATCGCCATGCTTCGCGGCGAAGTACTCGGGCGACCGGTCCATCCCATCCATCTCCCAGTAGATACCGGCGAAATAGAAGTCGCAGATCCGCCCGCTAGCGAGAACCTTGTGCATCGCGAACTCGACACCCTGCTCGATCAGCCATTCGCACATATCGCGCTCGGGGCGGCTGGCACACCACATCCCGTTCGAGGCGATCGAGCAGTTGCCGTAGCCCGGCCCGGTGTCGTAGGCCGCGCGCACGCTCGTCAGGCTGACCGTCATCTGCCGCTGCCGCCACTCGGGATCGTTGGCCCACAGCCACTTCACACGCTCGTGCATCGCGGCGACCGCGTTGCGGGTGAGGTTGGGATGCAGCGCGTGGACGCGCTGCATATGCGCGACCTTCTCCTCGGGGGAACGCCCAGCCTGCCACCGGGTCATCCGCTCGCGCGCCTTCTGGCGTTGTTCGAGCGACCGATTGAGCTGGGTCATATTTTCACGGCGCGCGCGTCGCATATTCTCGGTGACGCCGCGAGGCGCGGTCATCAGTTCCATCCCGACGTGCATCTCGTCGGCGCGCTTATACCCCGCAGTTGTCAACAGGCGGTGCTCCGGTGTCACCTTGATGGTCCGCGAGGCGGTGGAAATCTTCAGCAGTGCCTTGCGCCCCGTTTTGACGATCCGCTGAACCTTGTGTGGACGGATCTCGCCATCCGGCCACATCGCCAGGATCTCGGCGGGCTGCTCCCGATGGGCCGCGGCGAGGGTCATCTCCCGCCCATCCGGCAGCGATACTTTGGTCTGCGCGTGGGCGCACTTATTAAATCCGTATCTTGCAAATGGGAGCATCCACTCCCAAATCTCCTGCGCGTCGCTCTTCGTCAGGCCGCCGTGACTCTGGCAGCCTTTGACGAACTTCTCCTCCTCGGCCTTGAGGACTTCCAGATCTTTCTTGCCGACCGCCTTGCGGAGCTTGTCGGCCTTCTCCCAGTCGTACCCGGCGATCTGGATCGAGATGAAGAGGATGTCGTCCTGGTAGACGAGGACGCCGAACGACTCCTCCAGGATCGGTTCGAGCGACGGGTGCAGGTATTTCACCTTCGACGGATCGTGCTTGCGCTCGATGTAGAGCGGGATGAACGGCATCGGACCCGGGCGGTAGAGGGCGATCATCGCGGCGATGTCGAGGATCGTCGTCGGCTTCAGATCCTTGAGGTACTTGCGCATCCCGCCCGACTCGACCTGGAAGAGGCCGGTCGTCTCGCCGCTGGCGAGGAGCGCGTACGCCTTCGGGTCGGTCAGCGGCAGCTTCTCCGGGTCGATGTCGATCCCGCGATACTCCTTGAGGATTTTCACCGCGCGACCGAGGACCGAGAGGTTCGCCAGCCCGAGGAAGTCCATCTTCATCAGGCCAATCGTCTCGGCATTGCGCATGTCGTACTGGATCAGCAGCTTCTCGCCGCCGCCGGTGTCTTTCTGCACCGGCGCGTAGGTCATCACCGGCTGCTCGGTGATGATCACCCCCGCCGCGTGCGTCCCGGCGTTGCGCGTGACCCCCTCCAGCCGCAGGGCGGTGTTGATCAGCTTCGCGACCGCCGGATCGTTCTCCTGCATCTTGCGGAGTTCCGGCACCGTGTCCAACGCGCGATTCAGCGAGGTCATCATCGGGATCAGCTTGGAAATCTTGTCCACGTCGCCATAGGACATCCCCATCACGCGACCGACATCGCGGATCGCCGCCTTCGCTTCCATCGTCCCGAAGGTGATGATCTGCGCGACCTTGTCCTCGCCGTACTTGCGCGTGACGTACTCGATCACCTCCTCGCGCCGGGAGTCCTCGAAATCCATGTCGATGTCCGGCGGCGAGGGGCGGAACGGGTTGAGGAAGCGCTCGAACGGCAGCTTGTAGACCAGCGGATCGACCGCGACGATCCCGAGGCCGTAGGAGACCAGCGAGCCGGCCGCCGAGCCGCGGGTGGTGATGACGATCCCCTGCTCGCGCGCCCAATTGGCGAAGTCCTGCACGATCAGGAAGTAGGCCGGATAGCCCTTCGCGACGATGATCCCCATCTCGTACTCGACGCGATCGAGGTATTCCTGCGGCAACTCGGTCGTGCCGGGGGCGTGCCACGCGGGCGGGGTGCCGTCGATCCCGATCCCGAGCAACCCCTCGGTCTTCCGCTTCCGTAGCCCTTCCAGCACCTTGTCGCGCAGGTGCTCCTCGGTCGTCTTCTCCCGGGGCACCGGGAAGTGGGGCAGGATCCAGTTGCCGGTCTTGATCTGCAACTCGCACATGTCGGCGATCAGCCCGGTGTTGCTGACCGCCTCCGGGACGTGGGCGAAGAGGTCGGCCATCTCCGTGGGCGGGCGGAAGAAGTTGGTGTTGCTGGTCATCTTCAGGCGCTTCGGGTCGTCCAGCGTCTTGCCGGTCTGCACGCAGATCAGGACGTCCTGGATCGCCATATCATCCTGATTGAGGTAGTGGACGTCGGCGGTGCAGACCAGCGGCAGGCTGAGGTCTTTGCTCAGCTCGATGATCCCCTGGTTGACGATCGCCTGCTCGGGGATCGCGGGGTGGTGCTGCAATTCGAGGAAGTAGTTCCCCTCCCCGAAGATCCCGCGATACATGGAGGCGATCCGCTTCGCCTCGTCGTAGTTCTCCGCGACGAGGGCGCGCGGCACCTCGGCGGCGAGGCAGGCCGAGAGGCCGACCAGGCCCTCGGAATACTCGCGCAGCACGTCGTGGTCAATCCGGGGCTTGTAGTAGAAGCCCTCGGTGTGCGCGAGACTGACGAGCTTGATCAGATTCTTGTAGCCGGCCTCGTTCTTCGCCAGCAGAACGAGGTGGTAGTTCTCGGCGTCGGCCTTGCCGCCCTTCGCGCGCATCCCGCGCGGCGCGACGTAGGCTTCGACGCCGATGATCGGCTTCACGCCCGCCTTGTGCGCCGCCTCGTAGAAGTTGATCGCCCCGTAGAGCGCGCCGTGATCGGTGAGGGCGACCGCGCCCATCCCGAACTCGGTGGCGCGCTTCATATAGTTATCGATCTTGCCGAGACCATCGAGGAGCGAGAAGTCGGTGTGCAGATGCAAGTGCACGAAGTTGCTGCTCATGCGAGACCGCTCCTCATTTATTGGCGCTCGATTCAGGAACAGGCCGCCGGGCGATACTTCGCGCCCACGGCGGGCGGTGTGACGGGATGAACTGGTCGGTATCCAGCGCGACCCTCGGAACCGACAGCAACCCGCTCAGCTTCCAGAACTCGACGAACCCATGCGCGGGGGCTCGCCGAGAGAAGCGGAACGGGCGTTCTGTACGTTCGGGATTGTACCCGCATCAGGAGGCGAGCGCAATCTCCGTCAGATTGTTGAGGAGCTGGCGGAGGTTGTCGCGCTTCTCGGCGGGCATCGTCTCGTCGTGCAGCAAGCGATAGATTCGCGTCACCGCCGGTTCGTCGGCGAGCGCGCTCTCCGGCCTGTCGGGGAAGAAGCCCGCCGCGATCAGGAGGCGATCCTTGTCCTCCGGCGCGAGTTCGAGGCCGCGCGCCAGCTTGCCGATCGCCTCGCGGGTGGCGGACCGCTGCCCGCTCTCCAACCGGCTGACGAGGCTGTGATCCATCTCCGCCTCGGCCGCCAGCTTCTCCTGCGACCAGCGCCGCGCCTCGCGGTGTCGCTTGAGTAGCCCCCGGAACTCCTCGCTGCTCCGCGTCGCCGCCCGCCGCTCCCGTTCAACGATCTCGTCGAGTCCTTCGCGCGCCATGATGATCACCACTCGCTTTCCGTAATGACCGCCACGCCAGCCTGTCACAGACAGGATAGCAGTATTTTGCCACACAGTCAAGGGTTTGCCGAGTTGTCCACAAAGCCTTGCCGCGGGGGCACATCCTTGTCAAGGTGGCGCGCTAAACCTGTGCATGGCTGCACATTCCGCTGTCGTAATGCTGTCGAGACAGGCCGTCCCCTTCTTCGCTATCGCATACGGCAGTCCTGTCGGGTTCTTGGTGATCTCTCTTTTTCCTCTCCCAATAATGATTTACGCCATAGCATATTCCTGCTGTGGTCGTCCCGCGGGCGCTTGGTCGCTCGGCTCTCGCCGCACGCATCGCCCCGCCCTTCCGGCGTGGTGCTATACTCCGCCTCCGGGGCAGATGCGTCAGGCGACCCTCCCCGATCGACAGCTCACCGCGACGGTGTCGCGCCGATGGGAAGGGTTCCGTGCAAGCAGCTTCCGCCCCCAGGCAGCCACTCACCGCAGACCCGCTCGCCTCCTATCTCGATCGACTCGCGTCCTCGGCACCCGCACCGGGAGGCGGCAGCGTGGCGGCGCTGAATGCGGCGCAGGGCGCGGCCCTGCTCGGCATGGTCCTCAACCTGACGATCGGTCGCCCGCGCTTCGCCGCCCATGACGCCGAGGCGCGCGCACTCCTCCCCCAGGCGGAGCGGCTGCGCGCCGACTGCACGGCGCTGATCGAGCGCGATGCCACCGTGCTCGGTGCCCTGATCGCCGCCTACAAACTGCCGCGCGGGACAGCCGAGGAAAAAGTCGCGCGGGCGGTGGCGCTCCAAGCCCGCACCCGCGAGGCGACCGACGTACCGCTGGCCGCCGCGCGGGCGGCGGCGGCGCTCCTCCCGCTCTGCCGACAACTCCTGCCGCTCGGCAATCCCGCCGCAGTCAGCGACATCGGCGTGGCGGCGACCTGCGCGGTCGCCGCGTTTCGCGGGGCCGAGTTGAATGTGTTGATCAATCTCGGGCAGTTGGCCGACGAGGAGTTCGTCGCGTCCGCGCGGCGCGAACTCGCCGATCTTGGCGCGGGGCTGGAAGACGAGGCGGCGACGATACTGGGCGAGGTTCGCGCACGCCTCTGAGTGCGGTTCCATCCCCCCTACACGGGCCTGCTTTAGGGGCCTGCTATGGAAGTGGAGAAGAGCGAACGTGACGGCAGAGTGCGAGATGACCGCGACGATCCTCGATGGGCGGGCCGTGGCCGAGACCCTGCGCGCCGAGTTGCGCGCCGAGAGCGCCACCCTCGCGGCGCGACTCGGCTTCACCCCCATCCTGGCAATCGTCAGCGTCGGCGATGACCCGGCCGCGCGCTCCTACGTCGCCGGGATCCGCCGTGCCTGCGAGCGCACGGGGATCGCCTGCCGTCCACTGGAACTGCCCCTGGCGACGACTGCGGTCGGGTTGCGCGCGGCGATCGACGAGCTCAATGCCGATCGGGGGGTTTGCGGCGTCCTCGCCACCCTCCCCCTCCCCCCCCACCTGCCGACCAGCGTGATCGCCGACTCCCTCGCCCCGGAGAAAGATATCGACGGGATCACCACGACGAACGCCGGTCGCCTCGCCTTCGGCTGGCCGACCTTCGCCCCGAACACCCCGGCGGGCGGGATGGAGATGCTGCGCCGCTACAATATCCCCATCGCCGGTAACCATGCGGTCGTCGTCGGGCGCAGCGGAATTGTCGGCAAGCCGATGGCGCTGATGCTCCTGGCGGCCGACGCGACCGTCACGATCTGCCACCGCCGCACGCCCAACCTCGCGGCGATCGTGCGCGGGGCGGACATCGTCGTCACCGCCGCCGGCCGGGCGCGGTTGATCACCGGGGCGATGCTCAAGCCGGGCGCGACGGTGATCGACTTCGGGATCAATTTCCCCGAGTGGGCAGGCGGCAAGATGGTCGGCGACGTGGATTTTGCCTCGGCGCTGCCGGTGGCAGGTGCGATCACGCCGGTGCCGGGCGGCACCGGCCCGGTGACGAACATGATGCTGATGCGGAACACCCTCGCCGCCGCGCGCACCCTGCTCGACGGAGCATAGCTCCCCTCCCCTCCTCACCACTCACGATCGACTGCTCACGAGTATCCAAACCGGCGATGCTATACTCCGGCTGCGCCCGCGCACCGGTTCAGGGGCGCGCAGGCACTGGCACGCAGCCTCGCTCGATGCAACCGCCCATCCTCGTCCCGTGCCACTCGCCCGCGTTCCTCGCCGGTGGCCCAGCGCCAGCGTCACCGCAACGCGCGAGGGAGACAACGACGGCGCGAAGTAGGCCAGGGTACTGACGGCAGCAAAGACGGACAGGGATAATCGGAGGGATGATGGAGTCGGACCTGACGATCGCGCAGGCGGCGCGGCTGAAACCGATCGCGGCGATCGCGGCGGATCTGGGGCTGCACGACGATGACCTGGAGCCATACGGACGCTACAAGGCCAAGCTCTCCCTGAATACGACCGAACGCCTGAGCGAGCGACCCGACGCCAAATATATCGTCGTCACCGCGATCACCCCGACGCCGCTCGGTGAGGGGAAGACGACGACGACGGTCGGGCTCGGCCAGGCGCTGGGCAAGATCGGCAAGCGCCCGCTCGTCGCGATCCGCCAGGCGTCGCAAGGGCCGGTCTTCGGGATCAAAGGCGGCGCGGCGGGCGGCGGCTACGCCCAGGTCGTGCCGATGGAAGACCTCAATCTCCACCTCACCGGCGACTTCCACGCCGTCGCCGCCGCGCACAACGAGTGCGCCGCCTTCCTCGACAACCACATCTATCAGGGGAACGCGCTGCGGATCGATCCGGCGACCGTCACCTGGCGGCGCGTCCTCGACGTGAACGATCGCGCCCTGCGCCAGATCGCGCAGGGGCTCGGCGGCAAGGCGAACGGCCCGGTCCGTGAGACCGGCTTCGACATCACGGCGGCCTCGGAGGTGATGGCGATCCTCGCGCTGGCCACCGGTCGGCGCGACCTGCGCGAACGCCTGGGGCGGATTTTCCTGGCGCAGGATGTTGATGGCAATCCGATCACCGCCGAGCAGATCGGGGCGGCGGGGATGATGGCCGCGCTGCTGAAAGATGCCCTGCTGCCGAATCTGCTGCAAACCCTGGAGAACACCCCCGCCCTCGTCCACGCCGGGCCGTTCGGCAATATCGCGCACGGCAACAGCTCGATCGTCGCCGATCAGATCGGCCGCAAGCTGGGCGACTACCTGATCACCGAGGCCGGCTTCGGGGCCGATCTCGGGGCCGAGAAGTTTTTCAACATCAAGTGCCGCGCCAGCAGGATGGCCCCCGACGCGGCGGTGTTGGTGACGACGATCCGCGCGCTGAAGGCGCACAGCGGCCAGTTCCGCATCGTCGCCGGTCGCGCCCTCCCCGCGGCCCTCGTCGCCGAGAACCTCGATGCGCTGCGGGGGGGGATGCCGAACATGATCAAGCAGATCGAGAATGTGCGGCTGCACGGCGTGCCGGTCGTCGTGGCGGTCAACCACTTCCCGACCGACACCGCCGCCGAGATCGCCCTGGTGCGCGAGGCGGCACTCGCTGCGGGGGCGACCGAGGCGGTCGTCAGCAAGGTCTTCGCCGAGGGCGGCGCGGGCGGGGTCGAGTTGGCCGAGGCGGTCGTGCGCGCCGCCGAGATCGGCGCGTCGTTCCGCTTCCTCTACGAACTCGACGCGCCGATTAAGGAGAAGATCGCCACGATCGCCACGAAGATTTATGGCGCGAGCGGCGTCACCTTCGAGCCGACCGCCGAGCGGGCGATCCGCGACTTCACGCGCCTCGGCTTCGACAAGCTGCCGATCTGCATGGCGAAGACGCATCTCTCCCTCGCGGATAATCCCGCGCTGCACGGCCGACCGAGCGGCTTCACGGTGACGATCCGCGACGTGCGCGCCTCGGTCGGCGCGGGCTTCCTCTACCCGCTCGCCGGCCAGATGATGACGATGCCGGGTCTCGGCTCGTCGCCCGGCGGCTTGCGGGTGGACATCGATGAGCAGGGGCGGATCAACGGGCTGAACTGAGCGACGAGGGATGCGGCCCTCACCCCCGGCTCGCTCCGGATGAACCGGGTTCATCCTGCTGCAAGTAAGGACAATGCCCGGATGAACCGGATACTATGCGCTCGCCACCCCCTCTCCCCATTCGAGGAGAGGGGGAGGAGCGTTGCGGGCCAGTGCTCCTCACCCTCTCGCTTCAGGGGAGGGTCGCCGCCGGAGCGGCGGGGAAAGGTACGTCTTCGGCCACAAATCTACAATCAGCGATTGCCACACGTTTCTTGAAACGACATGCCAAGTTGCTGCGTACACTATGCTAAGCAACGCCCGACAACGAAGTGATCGCGCTATTGGCGGCAAGCGGAGGAGCGAACGATGGATGCTCAGACGATCGATCTCGTCAAGCGCACGGCGCAACGCTCACTCGCCTATGCGGCGGGGGCGGGCGCGGCCCTAATTGTTCTCCAACTACTCAGCAAGATCCCCTTCCTCGGGTTCGCCTTCTCCTGCCTCTATCTATTTGCCATCCTCGGCGCGGCCTTCGGGATCGGCTACCTCGTCACCCCGAAGATGACCGGGCTGCCGTATGGACAATCAAAGGCGATACTGGCCCTCTGGATTGGCATCGGCGTAGCGTTGCCGCTGGCGGTCGCGCTGGTCGTCGCCGGCCTGGTCGGGAGTCTCTACGACATCTTCACCGACTACTACTCCTTGTTCGGGAAGGTCTTCGCCGTCCTCGGCTCGATCTTCTCGGGACTCGTCGGCGGGCTTCTGATCGGCACGGCGCTCGCTTGGCTCGGCTCCTACTTCGCCCTCGATCGCAACCCGAACATCCAGCCCGCCGAGCGCCCATTCTGAGCGGTATCGTCGCCGCAAGCCCCCAGCCCAGCATTGGGCCGGGGGCTTCTTTACTCATCAATCGCACCTTGGCGCACAGCGGTTTGGTCTGAGCCACGGCGTGACGTCGGGCGACGGGAGGGGAAGGGCGTGGACCAGCAATCGACCAATCTGACGAAGCGGGCGATCCTGGCCTCGTGGCATGGGCGGCGGGGCTCGCGGGGATCCTTTTCGTGACCGGCTTCGTCCCTTGCTGCGGCTTCCTGCTCTTCCCCGCCGGTGCCGTGGGGATCGCCGCCCTCGTCGTGCCGAAACTCGGCCTTTACCCGACGCCGGAGACGAAGAACTCGCTCGCGCTCAACATCGGCTTCGGTGTCGGCGTCACGACAATGGGAAGTCTGGTCGTCGCCACGCTGCTCAGTCAGCTGATCGGTTTCCTGTTCATCGGCATCAGCAGCGCCCTGAGCCAGGATCTGGGCGGCTTGACCTTCGGACTCTCGTTCGGCCTGATCGCGCTCGTCGCCTACCTCGTCGTCGCCATCATCGGTGGCCTGGCCGTCGGCACCCTCTGCGGCTTCCTCGGCAGCCTGATCGCGCTCGATCGCGCGCGGCCAGCGCAATACTACTGAGGCTCACTTTAGCCCGCGCAGGCGGGTTACGCCTTGCATCAGTATTTCATGGCCTCAAGGCACAGGGTGCCGCCGATTGAAATCAGCGCTCCCTGCCTGCGGCCACGAAGTCCCTGCGGGACTATGTTGCCAGGTGATTGCCCTCACGCCACAACGCCTCCGCATTCGTACCCAGTCCACTTCAGTGGACCGTGGTCCTCTGCGTCGTCAGAGGGTTCGTGGCCGCAGGCAGGGAGCGCCGGATTCATCCGGCCTCCTCAACCACTCAGCCACCGCCGACGAAGTGGACGATCTCCAACTTGTCGTCGGCGACAACCCGCGTCTCCGGGAACTCGGCACGCCGCAACACTCGCCCGTTGTGCTCGACGGCCACCAGCGTCGTGTGGATACCGCGTCGCTCCAGCAGCGCCGCGACCGTCAGCCCATCCGGCAACTCCTCTTCTCGCCCGTTGATCGTCACGCGCAGCGTCGCGCTTGTCATCTTCCTTCCCCTTCGATAACCGCCCGCAACCGCACGACCGCGCGACCCGGCTCCGGCGCGCACAGCACGCCGGACATCACCGCGACGCCCCACGCTCCGGCGGCGAGAGTGGCGGCGACATTCCCTTCGTCGATCCCGCCGATCGCGATGATCGGCAGCGCGACCGACCCTGCGACCGCCGTCACCAGCGACAGCCCGGCGGGCGCGCGGCCCGGCTTGCTCGCCGTGGCGAAGATCGTCCCGAGGATGAGGTAGTCGGCCCCTTCCTCGGCGGCCTCCCTCGCCCCCTCCATACTGTGGACCGAGCGACCGACCCACCCCGGCGGGCCGAGCGCCGCCCGCGCCGCCGCGACCGAACTCGCCCCCTCTGGCAAATGGACACCCGCCGCGCCGACCGCCCGCGCCACCTCCAGAGATCCATTGACGATCAGCGGCGTGTCGCCGAGCACGGCGCGCAGCGATTCCGCCTCGCGCCGCAGTCCAACCTCCCCTAGATCCTTCTCGCGCAGCTGCACCGCGCCGATCCCGGCGCGCGCCGCCTCCGAGATGATCGCCGCTTGCGGGTGCTCGCGGCAGAGCGCGCGATTGGTGATCAGGTGCAGGCGCGGCACGGGCGGGCGGACACCGGCGGCAGCCGCATCGGAGGCAGCCGCCGGGTGCGATGCGCACTCGGGGCGCGCGAGACCATTCATCGGCTCACCCGTGCGCCGACGCGATCCGGCGCTTCAGGTCGCGCGCGGCACGCTCGGGATCGTCGGCCGCAACGATCGCGCTGACGACCGCCACCCCGGCGGCCCCCGCCGCGATCACCTCGGCGGCGTTCGTCACCCCGATCCCGCCGATCCCCACCAGCGGCAGTTCGACCGCCCCGGCGATCAGGCCGAGCAGGGCCGGGCCGGTCGGCGTGCCCGCGTCGGGTTTCGTCGCCGTGCCGTAGATCGCCCCGACCCCGAGGTAATCGGCCCCGGCGTCGCGCGCGGCCCGCGCCTCCGCGATCGTCGCCGCCGACACGCCGACGATCCGCCCCGCCCCGACCAGTTGGCGCGCGACCTCCGCCGGCAAATCATCCTGGCCGACGTGGACCCCGTCGGCGTCCAGCGCCAGGGCGAGATCAACGCGATCGTTGACGATGAGCAGCACGCCCGCCTCGCGCGTGATTGTCCGCAACGCCCGCCCGATCGCCAACTGCTCCCGGATCGGCAAGTCCTTGCCGCGCAACTGGACAGCATCGACCCCGCCGCGAATCGCCGCCCGCACGATCTCCGCCGTCTCCCGCCCGCGCGACAACTGCTCATCGGTCACAAGATAGAGCCCGAGCTTCAACTCAGGACGCATCGCCGCTCCTCACGCTGAGAGAGAGGGAACAGGAGGCACGGAGACACGGAGAGGGCGGGAGAGGACGATTTGATTCATTCGTCCTTCATACTTCGTCATTCGTCATTCGTCACTTCCCGCCCCCTCCGTGTCTCCGTACCTCCTGTTACCGGCCCCATTCGCCTTACCGCACCACCCCTGCGAGCGGGCTGCTGGCGGAGGCATAGGCTTTCTTCGGGATCCGCCCGGCCCCGAACGCCAGGTGGCCGGCCTCGACACCGAGGGCGATCGCGCGGGCCATCGCCGCCGGGTCGGCGGCCAGCGCGACGGCGCTATTGACCAGGCAGGCGCTCGCCCCGAGTTCCATCGCCAGCGCGGCATCGGATGGCGCGCCGATCCCGGCATCGACCACGACCGGCACTGTCGCCTGCTCGATGATGATCTCGATGTTGCGGCTGTTGGGGATCCCCTGCCCGGAGCCGATCGGCGAGGCCAGCGGCATCACCGTCGCGCAGCCGACCTCCTGCAAGTGCCGCGCGAGGATCGGGTCGGCGTTGATGTACGGCAGGACGGTGAAGCCCTCCTTGACCAGCTGCTCGGCGGCGCGCAGAGTGCCGATCGGATCCGGCAGCAGATACTTCGGATCGGGGATCACCTCCAGCTTGATCCAGTCGGACAGCTCCATCGCCCGCGCCATGTGCGCGATCCGGATCGCCTCCTCGGCGGTGGCGCACCCGGCGGTGTTCGGCAGGATCGTGTACCTCTTCCAGTCAACATCTTCCAGCACCGAGCGGCTGGCCGGATCGTCGAAGTCGATCCGCCGCAGTGCCACGGTGACGATCTCCACGTCGGCTGCCTCGAACGCTGCGAGCATCTCGGCGCTGTTGCGGTACTTGCCCGTCCCCAGCATCAGCCGTGAGCGGAACGTCTTGCCACCGATCGTCAACTGGTCGGTGGCCATGCTGCGCGTCTCTTCGATACTGCTTCGCTGCTCGATCATCGCCCCTTGCTCCTTTGCTTCTCCGCACGCTCCGACTTCGCCACCTTCACCGTTGCCCCGCGTTCCGGCTGCCGCCGCGCCTGCATGGCGGCCTTGGCCAACTCCTGCCGCCGTGCCCGCTCCACAGTCGCTGCCGCGATCTCCTCTGCGGTGTACTGCGGTCGCGTGCGCCACAACATCCAGGCCAGCAGCAGGCCCAGCGCCGCGAAGATCGCCCCGACGTAGGGGCCATTCCCGCGCCACAACCAGACCTCGCCGAGGATGAACCCGAGCAGCCCGCCGGCGAGGGTCAACCCCGCGAAAAATCCCCACACCGGCGGCTTGCGGTGTCTCATCGCTCCCGCACCATGCCGACCGGCGCCGCTGCCCACCAGGCGTGGAAGTGGTGGACCGGCGAATGCCCCGCGCCGACCGCGTACGAGGCGCGCAGCGCGGCGGTGAGATATCCTTTCGCCTCGCGCGCGGCCTCCTCGACTTCCAAGCCGCGCGCCAGCCCGGCGGTGATCGCCGCAGCGAAGGTGCAGCCGGTCCCGTGAGTATTCGGCGTGTCGACACGCGGCCCGGACGCGATCGGGACGATCGTCGCCCCGTCGTAGAGGAAGTCGATCGGATCGCCCGCCGCGTGGCCCCCTTTCACCACGACGTAGCGCGGCCCGTAGGCGGCGATCCGCCTCGCGGCCTCGCGCCGATCCTCGTCGTCCCCGATCGTCATCCCGGCCAGAACCTCGGCCTCGGGGATGTTGGGGGTGACGACGAGGGCCAGCGGCAGCAACTCCTCGCGCAGGGCCGCGACCGCATCCTCCCGCAAGAGACGATCGCCGCTCTTGGCGACCATCACCGGGTCAACGACCAGCCGCGTCAGGCCGTGCCGCCGCACCGCCGCCGCGACGACCGCGATGATCGGCGCGCTCGACAGCATCCCGGTCTTCGCCGCATCCGCGCCGATGTCGCCCAGGACCGCGTCGAGTTGCGCCCCGATGATCGCGGTCGGAACCTCGTGGACCGCCGTGACGCCGACCGTATTCTGCGCCGTGATCGCGGTGATGACGCTGCTGCCGTAGACGCCGAGCGCCGCGAACGTCTTGAGATCGGCCTGGATCCCGGCTCCGCCGCCGGAATCAGACCCGGCAATTGTCAATGCTTTCCGTACCATCGTTGCCTATCCTCCCGCCTCTGCGTCGCGGGGAACCGTTCGCCACCACTCGCCCAGGCGGGCGTGCCGCTCATTTCGGCAAGAACTCCGTCGTGAAGCAATCCTGCACCCGCACCTCCTTTTCGAGGATCTTGTTGGCGCGCAGCCAGTCGGCATACCCCTGCCACCGCTCCGTCGTCTGCTCGCCGAAGCGCGCGACCCCGCCGGTCCAGAGCGGGATCAGCTTCGCCAGCCCCGGCTCCTCGACCCTGCGATCGGCATCCTTGTAGCCCGCCAGAAGCGCGTCGATCGCCGCCCCCTGGTCTTTCTGCGCGTCGGCGTAGCCTTTCGAGACGGCGCCCATGAACTTGCGGACGGTCTCGGGGTGCTGCTTGATCATATTGTCGCTGGTCACCAGGAGCAGCTCGTAGTAGTCGGGCACGCCCCAATCCTGCACCTTCAGCGCCCCCACCGGCTGCCCTTGCAACTCGGCGACCGTCGCCTCGTGGACCTCATACGCCCCGATCACGGCGTCAACTTTCTTCCCAAACAAGGAAGGGACGAGGTCGAAGCCGACATTAACCTGCTCCACCTTGTCGATACTCGCGCCGTCCGCTTCCAACATCGCCTTCAGCAGCGGCCCGTCGGACGGCACGCCGGGGACGCCGACTTTCTTCCCCTCCAGATCTTTCGGGCGGGTGATCCCCGAGCTCTTCAGGAACATGACCGTGTTCAACGGGTGCTGCACGATCGCCGCCACCGACTTGACCGGTACACCCACCGCCCGCGCGGTGAGCACGTCGGTCTGATAGCTGATGCCGAAATTATCCGTGCCCGCCCCCACCACCTTGAGGATGTCCTCGGGATTGCTCGGGGGGTGGATATCGACCTCCAACCCCGCCTCCTTGAAGTAGCCGCGCGACTGCGCCAGGTAGAGTCCGCTGTGGTTCGCCCAGGGATACCAGTCGAGGACCAGTGACACTTTCGTCAGCCCGTTCGCGCCTTTCGGCAAATTGCTCGCTGTGCCGCCGCAACCGGCCAGTGTCAGCCCTAGGATGATCAGCGCACTCACGCTGCGGAAAAACTGTCGTCGAATCACTATCCTCTACCTCCTTATCAAGCGCCGGACACGGCAGATTTAGGCGCGTGAGCGGTCGTCCGCACCCCGCCGCCAGGGAAGCAGCGTCCACTCGGCGGCGCGCACCGCGACGAAGAGGCCGATCCCCAGTAGCATCAGGATAATCGTCGCGCCGTAGACCTCGGCGGTGTGGAAAAGTGGCGTCTCATGGCGGATGTAGTAGCCAAGCCCGGAGCTCGCGCCGATCAGTTCACCGAAGACCGCGCCGATCACGCTGACCGCCGCCGCAACCCGCAAGCCGGAGAAGAAGAGCGGCAGCGCGGCGGGCCAGCGGACCTTCGCGAAGATCTGCCAGCGGGTGGCCCCGAACGTCCGCAGCAGATTGATCGCCTCCCCATCGACGCCGCGCAGCCCATCGACCGTGTTGACGACGATCGGGAAGAAGCAGATCAGCGTGACCAGCAAGATTTTGGGGACGATCCCGTAGCCGAGGAAGATGATCAGCAGCGGCGCGAGGACCGGCAGCGGCACCGTCTGGCTCGCCACGACGAGCGGATAGAGCGCCCGCTCCAGGAGCGGGAAAAAGGCGATCGCCACCGCCATCAGCAGACCGAGGAGGATCGCGACGGCGAGCCCCAGCAGCACCTCCTGTAGGGTGACGAGCGTGTGGCGCAGGAGATCGCCCGCATCGCCGACGACCGCACCGGGGATCGCGCTGGGCGGTGGCAGCAGCCACGGCGCGATCTCGCCCAGCCGCACGGCCAACTCCCAGCCGAGCAAGAGGAGCGCGAGAAGCCCCAGCGGCGGCAACCAACGGCGTAGCAAGCTCGACGGCCCCGATCGCGCGCTCATCGCCGCACCCCTTCGATCAACGGGTCTGCGTGCTGGTGCGACCCGACGAGATCAATATCGGACGCGAGGCTGGGCGCTTCGAGTTCCGGCGCGGCCCCGTCGCGCAACGCGCGCAGCAGTCGCGCCTTCAATTGGACGAACGCGGGCGCAGTCAGCAGATCGGGGGTGCGCGGTCTCGGCAACTCAACCGTCGCGGTGAGCGCGATCCGACCGGGACGCGGCGTCATCACGTAGAGGCGATCGGCCAGGAAGATCGCCTCGTCAACGTCGTGGGTGATGAAGAGGGTCGTGCGACGCTCACGCTCCCAGACCCCCAGCAGCCACTCCTGCATCTGGCCGCGCGTCAGCGCGTCGAGCGCGCCGAACGGCTCATCGAGCAGCAGCAACGATCCCCCGGCCAGCACGGTGCGCAGGAACGCCGCGCGCGAGCGCATCCCGCCCGAGAGCGTCTGCGGATAGGCCCGCGCGAACCCTTCGAGGCCGAACTGCGGGAACAGGTCCAGCGCCCGCCGCCGCGCCTCGTCGCGCCGCACGCCGCGCACTTCCAGCGGCAGGATGACGTTGTCCAGTGTCGTGCGCCAGGGCAGCAGCAGATCTTTCTGCGGCATGTATGCCACCCGGCCCAGGCGCTGTCCGGCGCCCTGCCCATCGAGTGCGATCGTGCCGGTATCCGGCTCCGCCAAGCCCGCGATCAGGTTGAAGAGGGTGCTCTTACCGCAGCCGCTCGGCCCGATGAGTGTGACCAACTCGCCCGGTGCGGCGACCAGATCGACCCCGTCGAGCGCGCGCACCGGCCGGCCCGCGCCCGCGAACGATTTGCTGACCCCGCGCACCGCCAGCGCCGCGTCGCTCATGGCTGCCCTGCCAAGCCGCACCACGCGCCGATCAGCCCGGCGTAGACGCGGGCGGCATCGACGAGATCGGTGACGGCGATCGACTCATTCGTGGTGTGCGCCTCCGCCAGTTCGCCCGGCCCGTAGATGATCGTCGGGATCCCGGCGCGCGCGAGCCAGCCGGCGTCGGAGACGGAGGGCCACATCGCCCGCTCAGGCGGCGCACCCCGCACGGCGGCATGCGCCGCGCCGAGCAGATCCAGGCCCGGCGCACCGGCCCCCAGCGGCACGGCGGGGAAGATCTCGCCGCGCTCCTCGATCATCGAGCGCCCGCCCCAGCGGAAAGTTGGCGGGTTGTCCCGCAGCCACCGATCGGCGGCGGCGGCGCGGCGCAGGTGCTCCTCGATCTCCGCCACGACCCCTTCCCAGGTCTCGTCGGGGTAGAAGTGGACGGTGATCCAGAGGGCGCAGCGATCGGCCATGAAGGCGGGGTGCCGCCCCCCCTCGATCACCGCCGGGTTGATCGTCGTCGCGCCGGGGGCGAAGCCGGGGTACGCTTTCGTCACCGCCCAATCGCGCTCTAGGTCGTTGAGCGCGGCGATCAGGCGTGTCATCTTCTCGATCGCGTTCGCGCCGACAAGCCCCCCGCCCGCGTGGATCGTGCGGGCGCGCACCGCATCGTGAAGAGTCTGCGAACTCTGGATCGTGACCCAGCCGGTGATCACCCCGCCCTGGCCGCAGGGGCGCAGGCCGGTCGGCTCAGGAACAATCGCCAGATCGGCGCGATAGCCGCGCTCGACGCAGGCGACCGTCCCCCACTCGCCCGACTCCTCGCCAATCACCGACTCGATGATGACATCGCCGCGCGGACTGTCCCCACAGGCGAGAGTGGCTTGGAGGGCGAAGAGCGCCGCCGCCAGCCCACCTTTCATGTCGCAGACTCCACGCCCGTAGAGCCGTCCGTCACGCTCGGTCACCGCGAACGGCTCGTCTCGCCACCCCTCGGTTGCGACCTCCGCTACGTCGATATGCCCGTTGAAAAGAAGCGAGCGCCCCCCGCCACCGGCGTCGCCAGGGAGCCGACCGACAACGTCGGGATCGCCGGGATAGACCTCGAACTGCTCGACCGCGCAGCCGAGCGAGCGCAGCCAGTCGGCCAGATAACGTTGCGCATCGCCCGTATTGCGACCGGGCGGGCTGATCGTGGGGAAGGCGACGAGATCGCGCACGCGCCCGATCAAGTCGTCGCGGTGCGCGACAATCCAGCGGTCGATCTGTCCCACAAGCGGCTTATCCACCCCATGCCCCATCGCTTTGCCCGCACCCCTCGCCCGACCTCGCCTCGCACATCCCCGCCAGCGCGCAACAAAAAAAGGGGAGATGGAGGGTGCGCCCCCAATCTCCCCCGAGTATGCGAATAACCTCCGCACTCGGCGCGCATCCCTCCGCCGGTATTAACCGGATCAGGTTCTACGGTCGGTGGCGGATAGTGGCCACCCTCTCAGCCCGGCTCACCCAGGCCCCCGCGGCGATATTGCATTGTTAACATCACCTTAGCATACCCCTCGCCCAATGGCAACCACAGAGGTCCGTGATGGAGCAGTTACGCGGAAATTGACCGTCCTCCCATCCACCGAGGACCACGGAAATCCACCGGAACTGTGGTCAAAACTGTGGTCAACATCACCTATGTCCCGCACATCATCACCGCGCCTCACATGACACAACGATGAGGCAAAATCCCCGCTCGGGGGCTGTCGCCCCGTGTCGCCCACTACCGTGTTCCCCGTCACCGCCCCTTTTTTTGTGCCCGGATCGCCCCGCTCCTGTCGCGCCCTGCCGCCCAGGGTCGCCCAGATTGCAGTCAGAATTGCAGTCATGCCCTTGGACGCGCCGCGCGGTCAGCGCGGCCGCGCCCGACCGGATGCCGCCCTCCCCCGCTTCATGCGCGAGACGCTTGCACCCGGCATCGGCATCGACGGGCAGGTCGGGTAGGGCACGGCAGGTGCCGTCACCTGTTCACCCGCCCACCGGTTGCGCGGGGTGCGCGCTAACACCGGGCGCGCATGGCTGGGGAAGGCGGCATCCGGTCGGGCGCGCGTCCCGCGTTAGCGGCGGGTAAGCGAGAGGCAGGCCGGTGTCCTTGTATCTTGGAGCTGTGGCACACTGCCATGCGGGCGCGGCAGGCCGATTGTCCTGTGGTCCAGCGAGGCCGTGAGCCAGCGGAGGTCGCCGCGCCCGTTCCCCCGTCGAGCCCGACCAGTTGCCGGGGC
>CADCWN010000150.1 GCA_902806415.1 uncultured Thermomicrobiales bacterium
ACATGTTTGCACTTACAATGGCAAGCCTCTCCAGGGTCACCACAGCTCTTCCGGGACGCATCTGCGCCGCTGATGCGGTTGGCAACGTAGGGTTTGCGCCCACGGACACTCATCCTTTGACAATCATGCCATGCCGGGATACGCTACGGCCCCACAGGAAAGCAACCCAGGGCAGGCACCGCGCGGGACCATAAGGAGGAAGCGCCCATGCCAACGTCCGACCGTACCCCGGGCCCCGTCGATGCCAGCCAGTTCACCGCCCTCGATCGCGGCACCCAGGACCAGCACGCGACGCTCATCCGCTGGCTGGACCTTCAGAACAGCTGGGCAACCATGCGGATGGCGAAGCGGGCGCTGCTCGACCTGCTCGCGCTGCGCCCCGGCCAGGCGGCCCTCGAGGTCGGCTGCGGCACCGGCGACGACGCGCTGGCCCTGGCCGAGCGCGTCGGGCCGACCGGCCGCGTCGTCGCCCTCGACCTCAGCATGTTCCAGCTGGAGGAGGCACGCCGCCGGGCGGTCGGGTCGCCGCTGGCGATCGAGTTCGCGCAGGGCGACGTGCAGGAGCTGGCCTACCCCGACGACACCTTCGACGCCTGCCGCTGCGAGCGGGTCTTGCAGCACGTCCCCGCGCTGGAGCAGTCGCTCCGGGAGCTGGTGCGGGTGACCAAGCCCGGCGGGCGGGTCGTCGTCATCGACACCGACTGGGGCGGCCTAGTCACGTCCGATCCGGTGCTGCAGGCATTAGTCGCGCACGTTACCGCAACGATTCGCAATCCCCAGGTCGGGCGCGCATTGGGCCGGCTGTTCCGTGACGTCGGCTTGCGCGAGATCGCGGTCCGGCCGCAACTCTGCGGCCCGCTGCCCGACGAGTGGACCCCCGAGGCCATCCGGATGAGCCACTCGTTCATCCCCGCGGCGCTGGCCGGCGGGACAGTCTCGCCCGCCGACGTGGCGGCCTGGTCGACCACATTCGCGCAAGACACCCGGGACGGCATCGCGTTCTGGACCGCGCCCTACTTCGTCGTCGCCGGGACGAAGGTGTAGCCGCGCGAGGACGGTGGCCGACATCGCGCCGACCGCTGCCAAGTGCCCCACGTACCTCTCCCTCCGCCATGCTGACGCCTGGTGTCGCTCTGCCACTCCAGGTGCAGATATGTGTACCGGATCATGTGGCGAGGTCTGCGCGGGGAGCGGGCGGGCACCCGACTCCCCCGGCAGGGGGGGGGAGGGGGGGTATCCGAGGACGTGCGCCGCCACCACGACCACCCACACCCTCGTCGTCGTCGCGCCCGGAAGATGTGTCCTGCCCGGACCCCTCAGTCTAATAACTAGGGCGTGGCGTCAGTTGAGGAGGATGGCCGAGGCGGCGAGATAGACGCCAGCGAGGAAGCTGCAGCGCGTCTTGTCGTAGCGGGTGGCGATCCCCCGGAACTGCTTGAGCTTACAAAAGAAGTTCTCGATGAGGTGGCGCGCGGCGTAGAGGTCGCGGTCGTAGTCGCGCGGTGCCTTCCGGTTGCGCTTGGGCGGGATGACCGCCGTCTTGCCCGCCTCGCGCAAGGGCGCCAGCACGCGCGCCTCGGCGTCGTAGCCCCGGTCCGCGATCACCGTCGGGGCGGCGATGTGGGCCAGCAGCGCGTCGGCCCCGGCCAGGTCGTGCGCGTGCCCGCCGGTGAGGTGGAAGGCGACGGGGTTGCCGAGCGCGTCCACCACCGCGTGGATCTTGGTGCTCAGCCCGCCCCGGCTGCGCCCGATGGCCTCGTCGCCGTCGCCCCTTTTTTGCGCGCCCCGGCGGCGTGCTGGTGGGCGCGCACGATCGTCGCGTCGAGCGCCGCGTACTCGTTGTCGGCATCCGCCCCGAGCGCCTGGAAGACGCGCTCCCAGACCCCGCTCTTCGCCCAGCGGCGGAATCGCTGGCGGATCGACTTGGCCTGCCCGAACCGCTCGGGCAGGTCCGCCCACGGGATCCCGGCGCGGTAGCGATAGAGGACCGCGTCGACGAATAGCCGGTTGTCCGCCGCCGTCCCGCCCACATGCCCCGCCCGCCCCGGCAGCAGGCCCTCGATCCGCGCCCACTGGTCATCCCGCAAGGCATACCGCCGCGCCATCGCCCCCCCTCGCCGCCGCCCGATCACCCCCGCACACTACCACAACTGACGCCACGCCCTAGTACTACAGTTGTAATTAGTTGGCCTCGCGGCGGCGGTAGTGATAGAAGCGGGCCAGCGCCTGATGGTGCCGTCGCCAACGCGACCAGCGCCAGAGCGTTTCCGGTGCCGGCGGGGTCGTGGCCCACAAGCGGGCGAGCAGGCGGCGGATCTCGGGCACGGTCAGGGGGAGGAGATCGCTCGCCTGCTCGCCTTGAAGTGGGCCAGGCTGCCCGCCGGAGGCCCCCCTTTTAGGCCCGTCTCCAGCGGGTCGACGCCGTGGGCGCGGACGACGGCGAGGAAGGCGTGCGCCAGGCAGGCCAGCGTGACGTGGCGGTGCCAGCCGGTCCAGCTGCGGACCTCGTACTCGGCCAGCCCGACCTCCTGCTTGGCGGCCTCGAAGCACATCTCGACCGTCCAGCGACTCCCGGCGACGCGCACCAGGTCGGCGAGCGTCGCCTC
>CADCWN010000151.1 GCA_902806415.1 uncultured Thermomicrobiales bacterium
CCCCCGCGCCCGACCGCGGCACACGTCCACCATCGCCCGCGCGTTCCCAGGGTTTGTGATGAGCGGGCGATCGTTGTTGCATGTCATCCAGCGCTACTACCCGTATGTCGGCGGGTCGGAGGCGTACTTCGGGGTGCTGTCCGAGCGGTTCGCGGCGCGCGGCGATCGGGTGACGGTCTACACGACCGATGCCTGGGACTTGGAGCATTTCTGGGCTCCTGGGAAGCGGACGATCGACTGGGGCGGCGAGGCGCGCGAGCACCGTGGCGTGTGGGTGCGGCGGTTCGCCGTGCGCCGCCCGCCGCTCTGGCGGCTCGGCTATCCGGTGACGCGGCGGCTGATGACCCACTTTTCCGATCTGCCGCTGCCGGGCGGCGAGGCGATCTTGCGCGGCGCGGGGAGGCTGTCGCCGTGGGTGCCGTCGTTGGACAGGGCGCTCGACGGTGACGGCGAGCGTTTCGATCTGGTCCACAGCGCGAATATCGCGCTCGAATCGCTGATCCTCGCGGCGGAACGGTACTGTCGCCGCCGCGATGTGCCGCTGATCGTCACGCCGTTCGTCCACGTCGGCGAGGATGGCGATCGCCGGGTGCTGAAGTATTACTCGATGCGGCACCAGCTCGGCGTCTTGCACCGCGCGCAGGCGGTCGTGGCGCAGACGCCGCGCGAGTATCGCTTCCTGGCCGAGCGCGGGGTGCCGGAAGGGCGGCTGCATCTGGTCGGCGCGGGGGTCGATCCCGCCGCCGTGACCGGCGGGGACGGCGCGGCCTTCCGGGAACGACAGGGAATCACCGGGCCGATCGTCGCGATCATCGGGACGACGGCGCACGACAAGGGAACGCCGCACCTCGTGGAGGCGCTGTGCGCCCTCTGGCGCGAGGGCCGCGAGGCGACGCTGGTGATCGCCGGCCCGCCGATGGAGCACTTCGTCCGCTACTTCGCGGCGCTGCCCGCCGCCGACCGGGCGCACTGCCGCTTCCTCGGCTTCATCAGCGACGACGAGAAGCGCGATCTGCTGGCCGCGACCGATCTCTTCGCGATGCCCTCGCGCACCGATTCGTTCGGCATCGTCTACCTCGAAGCGTGGTGCTGCGGCGTGCCGGTGATCGGCGCGCGGGCGGGCGGTGTCCCCGACGTGATCGCCGACGGCGAGGATGGGCTGCTCGTCCCTTTCGGCGATGTCGCGGCGTTGACGAGTGCCGTCCGCGCGCTCCTCGACGATCGGACGCTGGCGGCGCGGCTCGGGGCGCGCGGGCGGGCCAAGACCCTCGAACGGTTCACCTGGGACCGGGTCGTCGCCGCCTTCGCGCGAATCTACGATGCGGCGATCGGGGGGAGCGCCGCTGCACCCGCCCGCGCCGCTGTGGTAGAGTCCCCTCTCGCGGAGCGAAAGCCGGGGGAGACGTTGGGATGAGCGGTGTGCGGGGCGCGCGACGGATGGCGTCGCCGGAGATCGAGGCGACGCTGGCGGCGATCGGTCGCCGGGTGCGCGAACGCCAGGGTTTGACGCCCGATGGCCCCGACGAGCCGCCCGCCGAGGCGCGCAGCGCGCTGACCGAGGCGATGGAGGCGGCGCACATCTCCGCGCACACGCCGATCCTCTGGGATCTGCCGGTGCTCGGGCGCGGCGTGGCGATTATGAAGCGGGTCGTGCGGCTGCTGCTGCGTTGGTACATCAATCCGATCGTCGATCAGCAGAACGATTTCAATGCCGCCGCCGTTCGCGCCCTCGGCGATCTTGCCGCCGAGAATGAGCGTCTGCGCGCGGCCCTCGACGCCCTCCGCGCCGAGCGCGCCGCCCAGCGTACAGAGGCAAATCGTGATGCTTAACGCCCCTCCCTGCTCACGCCCCTGCTCGTCATTCGTCATCCGTCATCCGTCATTCCCCCTCCCCGCCCTCTCCGTGTCTCCATGCCTCCTGTTTCGTCCCCATTCGTACTTCGCATGAATATCGCGATCTGCGCCTCCCAGGTGCCATTCGTGCGCGGCGGTGCCGAGGTCCTGGTC
>CADCWN010000152.1 GCA_902806415.1 uncultured Thermomicrobiales bacterium
CCGGGTGGCGATCCTCCGCAAGAAGGCGCAGCAGGACCACCTCGAGCTCACGATCCCCGACGCGGTGATCGAGTTCATCGCGCGCCACATCAAGAGCTCGGTGCGCGAGCTCGAGGGGTCGATCATCAAGCTCCTCGCCTACGCCTCGCTCAAGCACCGCGAGATCTCGGTGGACGTCGCGCGCGAGGCGCTGCGCGACAAGCTGCGCGGCGCCGACGCGGGTGACGGCGACGGGACGCCCGGCCTCACCATGGACGCCATCCAGAGCGCCGTGGCCAAGGAGTGGGGGGTCACCCCCGACGCCCTCAAGTCGAAGACGCGCACCAAGGCGCTCACCGTCCCGCGTCAGGTCGCGATGCACCTCGCGCGCGAGATGCTCGGCATCCAGCTCGTCGAGATCGGGAACGCCTTCGGCGGCCGCGACCACTCCACGGTCATCCACAGCATCGAGCGCGCGCTCGAGCAGGTCGCCGCCGAGGAGAGCTTCCGCGCCCGTGTGGAGAAGGTGCGGGCGCTGTTGGAAACGCTGCGACTGTGAACAGTGCGCCCGATTGGTCCACATCGGCCCGGCCGGCCGGCGCCCCCACCGTGTGGAGCTGCGGCGACAACCGGCGATCCTCACGTCGATTCCACATCACTCGCCCCTAGCGAAGTCTCGGGCGGGGCGTAACTTGCCCGCGTTGTGCACAGCTCCACACCCTCTGCTGTTAGTGCTGTCTTTTATATCTAGAACAACAACTACTAACAGCAGCTCGGTGGGACGTGGGAAACCGGCGTGGCGGCGCGCCGGTCGCGGCGAGCGGCGCCCCGCTTCGCAAACGCCCGTCTCACTTGCGCGGATCTTGCTTCCTTACACGAATCCTCGTCACCGTCGCCATCACCCGGGCGTGAGCTGAAACCACCAGACGATGCGCTTCACTATCTCGCGTGAGAAGTTGCAGGAAGGGTTGGCCGCGGTCACCGCGAGCATTCCCGCCAAGACCACCCTCCCCGTCCTCGCGAACATCCTCGTTGAGACCACCGAGCGGGGGATCCGCCTCTCCGGCACCGACCTCGACATCGCGGTGAGCACCGAGGTGGTGGCCGACGTCGAGACGCAGGGGGCGATCACGATCCCGGCCAAGAAGCTCGGCGAGATCGCCCGCGAGCTCCCG
>CADCWN010000153.1 GCA_902806415.1 uncultured Thermomicrobiales bacterium
AGAGCGCGGCCAGGCCGTCGAGGGTGAAGGTCAGCGCGAGGCCCCAGCTCGGTGCCCAGGGGACGCTGACTGTCCCGCCGCCCCGCGCCCAGCCCCAGAGGGTCGCCCCGCAGGTGAGCGCGGCCAAAGCGACCGCCATCGGGGCGACCGCGCGCGGGCGGGCGGTCCCGATGGCGGCGGCGAGCGGGGCCGCGCAGAGGGCAATGATGAGCGGCAAGAGCACAGTCACCGCGTCGTCTTCGTGGTGCGGGGTCGCTGCGGCGGCACAGGTTTCGCCTCTCGTCACTTCGTCAACGCGGGGGCAACATACGGGAGCCCGGCCGCACGCGATATTCGGCGGCGAGTGCACGGCGCCAGCACTGCAACTTCCGGGCCATCGCACTGGGCGATACCGCCCACCCACGGTCGCCGTGCCGAGGAAATTGCGTCGCGCCCCCCACTCCCGGGGATCCACTGCTTGCCGCCCCGTCACCACAGCGGGTCAAGGGCGGGTGTGACTCGTCTCCGTGTGTGTCCAAAGCATAGTCTCACGCACAAACCTCAAAAAGGTCCTCAATGAAGTGCGCGGTCACGGGTACGCATCCGCGTTGAGGCATCGCGGTAGGCGTTGTCGTCCCGGTAGCGCATCCAGAAGCGTGCGGTCGCGAGTATGCATGCGCGTTGAGGCCCCCGTTGGGGGCGAGAGATTCCGCCGAGGACAGTGGGGCGACAAGGACGGCACGGCGCCTGTTTCCCCCAACACCGGCGCTCCGGGCCAACGATGACAGGAGTGCGGAGGATGATCTATTCCAATGCGGCTCGCTATGCGATCCGCTATCGCTGCGAAGGGAGCCGGGGGCAGGTCGCGCTGATCGTCGAAGACAATACCGGGGCGGCCTATCTCTTCAGCGACGGTCGGCTGCAGGGGCGCTTCCGGGGGACGGACGCCTGCGAATTCCTGGCCCGACAACACGCGGGGAGCGGCAGCTGGACACCGGTGCCCCGCGTGGCACCCTACACCCTCGCGGGGCTACGGCACCTAACCGCGCCCACGCCGGCTGGCGCGAAGGGCGGTAGTCTTCAGCGCTTCGGAGCGGGTGGCAGTTCGAGAAAGGGGCGCAAGCGAGTCCCCTCCCGGCGACTGATCCGCCCGCCAGCGTTCCATGATTGCCGTCGGGGGACCCGCAGCCGGACCGCAGGTCGCATGGCGAGCGCGCTGATGCGGCACGGGTAGGCGCATGCAAACACGTCGGCGCGCGCAAACACGTCGGAAGGCACCAGTCTCGTGGCGCCGGACTCGCGGTGGCGCATCAGCGCGGGGAAGCAGCCCTGCCTGCCGGGGCCCTACCAGGGGTGGCATCGGCGGGCGTGTCCGTCGGTGCCGTCCGATACCTCGCCTCGTGTTACCCTCGGGCACCCAGGCGCACTGCGGGATAGTAGGTAACCTGCATCGCGCCGAGTTGCTCAAATAGCTCGGCTACCGGCCCCGCCAGTTCCTCGTCTTCTTCCAGGCGGGCCAGGACCATCAGGGACTTCTCGGTGTTCGGTTCGCCGCCGACAAGTCCTTGCAATTGGGTTACCAACCCCGGCGACGGCTCTTCCTCCCGTTTCGTGAAGGTAGGCACCACCTGTTGCTCCTCCGTCAGATCGTCCCCGCGCCGGGTGGCGTGCAGTTCCCCCTGTCGCACCGCGGCCATGTCCGGGCCGGGAGCACCGCGCTTAAAGATAGTCACCCGGTCGTCGCCCAGCCCGAGCCGGCGGAGTGCCGCCCGCAACGTCGCCTCGTCGACGACACCCCCGGCGAACCGCGCGTTAACCTGCGCGCCCTCAGTGAATAGCGGCGTCCCTTCCTGGGCCATAATACCCTCCTTCCCGAAGCACAGCGCGATCCGCTAACGGCCCTCAAATCGCGACGCGGCGGCCGTCAGTTGACTCCAGCCCCGCAGGCGTTGTACCGACTGGCGGTATTCCCAACCGATCGCCTCTTTCAAGAGCCGGGCCGCCGACCCGCCGACCGTGCGCCAGGCGATCTCGGCGACAGTCCTGCGCCCGCCGACCGAGATGACCATCCCCTTGTCGATGGAGGAGAAGCCTTCGAGGTGTCGGCCCTCGAGCTCAGCCAGCACAGGTACAACCGCCAGCGCCGCCACTCCACCGTGGGCTACCGCGCCCCGGCCGAATACGAAGCCCTTGCCACGGAGGTGCTGGTCACCGAACATCGTCTGGTCCGAAGAACTGGACCAACCGCACGCCCGTGATGGGCACACGCGCGGGACAGGCGCGCCAGCATCGGGGGCTCCGCCTCGAGCACCGGTGGCGAAGACACCGCACACGCCGGTGGCGCGCTGTCGGCGTGTAGCGCTGTCGCACGCGCTGCCAACGTGGCGCTGGACGCGAACGGATATCCCGGGCGGGCGACACAGCCGCGCCGGCGATTGACAACCCCCACGCCTTCAGGCGATCATTGCCGTCTGCCCCACGCGTCGGCCGCGCGCCGGCCAGGGCGACGAAGGGTGGGTGGATACCGCCCGTCGCGGCCGGTCCCCCCGCGGCGCCGGCCCGGGGCGAACGCGACAAGACGGGGGCCGATGGAGAACTCGCCGCTGCTGGTCAACCTGGCGGTCGCCCTGCTGGTCGCCCTGCTCGGCGGGGTGCTGGCGATGCGGCTGGGGCAGTCGGCGATGCTCGGCTACATCCTGGCCGGGATCGCGATCGGCCCGTTCACCCCGGGCTTCGTCGGCGACCCCGCCACCGTCGGGGCGCTCGCCGACCTCGGCGTCATCTTCCTGATGTTCGCGATCGGGGTGCAGCTCTCCTTCCGGGATCTGGTGCGCCTGGGGCCGATCGCCGGTCTCGGCGGGCTGGCGCAGGTGGCGCTGACGATCGGGCTCGGCTACCTCGTCGGGGTCGCCCTCGGCTGGCAACCGCTGGAGGCGCTCTTCTTCGGCGCGGTCCTCTCCAACTCCTCCAGCACGGTGCTGAGCAAGACGCTCGGCGAGCGCGGCGACCTCGACGCCGACCACGGGCGGATCGCCCTGGCGTGGTCCTCGGTGCAGGATCTCAGCACCATCGTCCTCGTCGTCCTCCTCTCGGCATTGGCCGGTGGCGGGGACGCCCTCGCCGGCGTGCTGGCGCTGGCGATCGGGAAGGCGATCATCTTCCTCGCCCTGGTCGCCACCCTCGGGGCCTGGGCGCTGCCCCGGGTCTTCGAGTGGGTCGCGGCGCTGAAGAGCCGCGAGATCTTCATCCTGGTGACGGCGGCGGTCGCCCTCGGCATGGCCCACGCCTCTTCCTTCTTCGGCCTCTCCCTGGCGCTCGGCGCGTTCGTGGCGGGGATCGTCGTCGGCGAGTCGGACCTGTCGCACCAGATCCTCGGGGAGGTCCTACCCCTGCGCGACCTCTTCGCCGCGCTCTTCTTCGTCTCGGTCGGGATGCTGGTCAACCCAGCCTTCGTCGTCCGGGAGTTGCCCCTCGTCCTGCTGACGCTGGCGCTGATCGTCCTCGCCAAGGGGGTGCTCGTCGCCGGGATCACCGCACTCTTCCGCTACCAGCCCCGCACCGTCCTCCTCGCCGGCATCACGCTCGCGCAGTCGGCGGAGTTCTCCTTCCTGCTGGCGACCCTCGGCGCGAGCCTGGGGGTGGTCTCGCCCCTCGTCTTCAACCTGCTGCTGGCGGGCGCGGCGGCGAGCATCATCGTCGCCCCCCCCCTCTACCGGCTCGGCCTGCCGCTCGCCGACTGGGTGCAGCGGCGCTTGCCGCCCTCCCACCTGGCGCAGCACCCGGCCGTGGCCGGGGCCGCGGGAGCGGGTCCGACGGGGCACGCCGTCATCTGCGGCTACGGGCGCGTCGGCCAAGTAATCGGCGCGGCCCTCCGGCGGCGCGGACTGGCGTTCGTGGTGCTCGACGAGGATCGGTACCTGGTGCGTCGCGCGCGCGCGCAGGGCCTCCCTGCCCTGCTGGGGAATGCCGCCAGCCCAGTCCTGCTGGAGCGCGCCAACCTCGGGGCGGCCTGCACCCTGGTCATCGCCCTCCCCGATCCGCTCGCCGCGCGCCAGATCGTCGAGTACGCCCGGCACCACCACCCCGATCTCGACATCGTCGCGCGGACCCACAGCTGGGAGGAGCGGGCCGCCCTGACCGGGCGCGGCGTCACGGAGGCGGTGATGGGCGAATTGGAGCTGGCGCTGGAGATGATGCGCCACACCCTCGGGCGCTTCGGGTTGAGCGACCTGGAGGCGCTGGCCGAGGTCGATCGCGCGCGGACGCAGACCGTCCCGGCACCGTCGCCGAAGGCGGACTTGCAGATCATGCCGGCCCCGCCGGTCGTCGCGGCCCCCTCCCGCCCCGACAGCGAGACCGCGACGTGACGGATCGCTCCCACCTGCACATCGACCACTTCGATCTGCCATCGCTGCGACGCCTCGCCCGGGTCGCGCGCCTCCTCGCGCCGCGCGGCGCGGGGCCTATCCTGCGGCGGCGGTGCTTCACGGCGACCGCCGCTGCCCACTCCGGCTTCCGCCCGCCGCTCGGCCCGACGGTCGCGGCGCTCGGCTTCCTGACCGGCGCGCGGCGGATCTACTCCCCCAGCGCTGGGCGATCTCGGCCAGGACCTCGACGTCGCGCTCCTGGAGGTGTGGGGCTGGGGGCCGATCCTCGGACCTGGGCACCCCACCCCGGGGCGGGCCGCCGAGGCGCTGACCCTCCTCCGCCCGCTCGTCGCCGTGCCGATCCACTGGGGGACCTTCTACCTGGCCGCGTTGGGCGCCGGGATGTGGGCGTTCCTGGTCGAGCCGCCGCGCCGCTTCGCACGCCGCGCGGCGCTCGTCGCGCCCAGGGTCAGGATCGAGATCGCCCCGCCCGGCGGACGTGTGCCACTGGAACGATGAGCGTTCCGGCATCGGGCCGGGGTCGTTCGCCGGTGCGGCGGGCCGGGTGCCGGACCTCTACACGCGCATCCGCGCGATTAGCGTGGCCGGGTTCGCGGGCATCGTGCCCTTCCTCGTGGCCGCCGCGACGACCGATGCCCCGGCGATCATCTACCGGGCCATCCTGATCGCGATCTTCCCGCTGCTGACATCGACGGTCGCCACCCATGCCATCGCCCATGCCGCCCACCTGCGGGGCGAGGATCTGGAGCCGCCGGGGGGGCGTGACGGGACGGAGACCCCCGGGCGCTCAGGTGCCCCTGCGGCGCTCGCGTGTCCCCCTCGCGGAGCGCGGGCACCGGGCGCAAGGGGGCGACCAGGCGCGCACGCGCGGGTTGGGCAAGATCCCTCGCCGGCCGCCCGGCCGATCGCGGCCGGGCGGCAGCGGGCGAGAGCACGGCACCAGGCGCGACGCCATGCCGGGCGTATCACCGGTGGCATCGGGTATGCGCGGAACGAGCCGCAGCGCAACGGTAGCCCGCCGAGGGGCGCGGACACCAGGGGTGCGGACCGGGGAGGGGCATCATGCCGGGGATGGCGCACGAGGACGCGGCGGGCCACGCCGAAACCCGCCGGGGCGGACCCGGCGGGGCGGCGACACCCGCCGGGGCATCGACCGGCCAATCGCCGGAGGCCGACGGGGCGGGGCGGGCGCGACCCACAGGGCGCGCCGGCCTCGTCCCCGCCGGCATCGCGGCCTGCCTGTTCGATCTCGACGGCGTCCTCACGCGGACGGCGAAGGTCCACGCGGCGGCGTGGAAAGAGATGTTCGACGCCTTCCTGCGCGCATGGCCCGGGCGGGCCGAGCAGCCATTCCGCCCGTTCGAGATCGCGACCGACTACGCCCGCCATGTCGACGGCAAGCTGCGGGCGGACGGCGTGCGATCGTTCCTGGCGTCGCGCGGGATCGCGCTCCCGGAGGGCGCGGACGACGACCCGCCGACGGCATCGACCATCCACGGCCTGGGCGCGCGCAAGAACGATCTGGTCCTCGACCTCATCCGGGAGCGCGGCGTCGAGGTCTACGCAGGCTCGGTGCGATTCGTGGAGGCGACCCGCGACGCCGGGCTGCGGCGCGGGGTCGTCTCGGCGAGCAAGAACTGTCGCGAGGTGCTGGTCGCCGCCGGGATCGCGCACTTCTTCGAGGTCCGCGTCGATGGCGCGGTCGCCGCCGAGGAGGGCCTGGGCGGCAAGCCGGCGCCCGACATGTTCCTCGCCGCCGCCGCCCGACTGGGCGTCGAGCCCGCGCGGTGCGCCGTCTTCGAGGATGCCATCGCCGGCGTCGAGGCGGGCCATGCCGGCGGATTCGGCTGGGTCGTCGGCGTGAATCGCGGCGACCAGGCCGACGCCTTGCGCGCGGGCGGCGCGCACACCGTGGTGGACGACCTGGACGAGTTGCTGGAGGGGTGATGATCGAGCCGGACACCTTCTCGGTCGAGCCGTGGGCCGTCACGGAGCGGGAGCTGCGGTTGGGCTTGCTCGGGCAGGCGGAGTCGCTCTTCGCCCTGTCCAACGGCCACATCGGGCTGCGCGGCAACCTCGACGAGGGTGAGCCGCACCACACGCCGGGCACCTACCTGAACGGGTTCTTCGAATCCCTCCCCCTGCCCTACGCGGAGGGCGGCTACGGCTACCCCGAGCGGGGGCAGTCGCTGATCGACGTGACCAACGGGAAGCTGCTCCGCCTGCTGGTGGATGACGAGCCGTTCGACGTGCGCTACGGCACGCTCGAACGGCATGAGCGCACGCTCGACCTGCGCGGCGGCGTCCTGCGACGCGAGGTGGCGTGGGTCTCGCCGGCGGGCCAGGCGGTCCGCATCCGCTCGACCCGGCTCGTCTCGTTCGTGCAGCGCGCGGTGGCCGCGATCCGCTACGAGGTCGAGCCGCTCGGCGCGCCGGCCCGGATCGTGGTGCAGTCCACGCTCGTCGCCAATGAGCCGGTCCCCAGCCAGAGCGACGACCCCCGGGCCGCCGCCGCGCTGCGCGCCCCGCTCGAAGCGGAGCACCACGCGCACCGCGATCTGGCGGCGGAGCTGGTCCACCGGACGCGCGCCAGCAAGCTGCGCATGGCCGCCGGGTTCGACCACCTGGTTGCCGGACCGGGCGGGACGCGCACCGCGACCACCACGGCGAGCGAGCCGGACCTGGCGCGGGTCACGATCAGCACGGAACTCGAACCCGGGCAGCGGCTGACGATAGTCAAGCTGGTGGCCTACGGCTGGTCGAGCGAGCGCTCGGTCCCGGCGCTGCGCGACCAGGTCGCCGCCGCGCTGGCGGCGGCGCGGCGGACGGGCTGGGACGGGCTCGTGGCCGGGCAGCGCGCCTACCTCGACGAGGTCTGGGAGCGGGCCGATGTCGTGGTGGAGGGGGATCCGCGGCTGCAGCAGGCGGTGCGGTTCGCCCTCTTCCAGGTGGTGCAGGCCGCCGCCCGCGCCGAGCAGCGCGCGATCCCCGCCAAGGGCCTGACCGGCCGGGGGTACGACGGGCACGCCTTCTGGGACACGGAGGCCTACACCCTGCCGGTGCTGACCTACACCGCGCCGGATGCCGCGCGCGACGCGCTGCGCTGGCGGCGCTCGACGCTCGATCTGGCGCGGGCGCGGGCGCGCGAACTGCGGCTGTCCGGCGCGGCGTTCCCCTGGCGCACGATCCGGGGCGAGGAGTGCTCAGGGTACTGGCCGGCCGGCACGGCGGGCTTCCACATCAACGCGGACATCGCCGATGCGGTGCGGCGTTACGTCGCGGCGACCGGCGACGCCGCGTTCGAGCGCGGGCCCGGCCTCGACCTGCTGGTCGAGACGGCGCGACTCTGGATGGCGCTCGGGCACCACGACGCGGCCGGCTGCTTCCGCATCGATGGGGTGACCGGCCCGGACGAGTACACGGCGCTCGTCGACAACAACGCCTTCACCAACCTGCTGGCCGCGCGCAATCTGCGCGTCGCTGCCGACGCCGCGCGTCGCCACCCGGAGCGGGCGACCGAGCTTGGTGTCGAGGCGGGCGAGGCCGAGGCCTGGCGCGCCGCCGCCGAGACGATGGTGATCCCCTTCGATGAGGCGCTCGGCGTGACCGCGCAGTCGGAGGGGTTCACCCGCTACCGGCGCTGGGACTTCGCGGGGACGCCGGAGGACGATTACCCGCTGCTGCTCCACTACCCCTACTACCTGCTCTATTCGAGCCAGGTGATCAAGCAGGCCGATCTCGTCTTCGCGCTCTACGTCTGCGGCGACCGCTTCTCGCCCGAGCAGAAGCGGCGCGACTTCGACTACTACGAGGCGATCACCGTGCGCGACTCGTCGCTCTCGGCCTGCATCCAGGGGATCGTCGCCGCCGAGGTCGGGCACCTGCACCTCGCCTACGACTACTTCCGCGAGACGGCCTTCGTCGACCTGCACGATCTGGCGGGCAATACCGCGGACGGGCTGCACCTCGCGTCGCTGGCGGG
>CADCWN010000154.1 GCA_902806415.1 uncultured Thermomicrobiales bacterium
TCTAAGGTCTCGAATCGATTGTTGGGTGCAGTTAAGAGGATGATCGCTAGCCGCACCGTTTGGAGCGGTTGCTGATAATGCATACTTTGGTCGATCGTTATGATGGCATCGAACTCTTGCTCCGCTAGTCGCAGGAGTGCTCCGTTCTTCTTGCCTGACCAGCCCGCTTCGGGAACAGTGGACACGTTGTGTCCTGGTAGCTGACCTTTCAGTTTTTTAGGCAGGCACTCGTCAAGCAGCACTCGCATCGGTCTCCGCCAGGAGCGTTACACGCACATGTGCAATAACCGCTTGAGCACGTTCCCGTTCGACAGTGGGGAAATCATCGAGGAAGTCGTCTAGTCGATCGCCCGCCTCTAGATAATCGAAGAGGGTACGCACTGGCACACGGGTTCCGGCGAAGACGGGAATACCACCCAATATATCGTCCATGCGCTCAATGAGCTTATCCTTATCCATCAGGTACTCCTTACTCGACGCCCATAGCTCCTATTACATGATAGCAAACGCCCGCTCACCGTGCGGGTCCGGCCCAACCGCCCATCGTGACAGGCTTGCCTTGTTGCACGGGCTGGTGTAACCACTTCGCAGCGCGGGCGTTGCCCGATCGTCGTGCGCGTGCTATAGTTGCCGTTGTCGCACACTCTCGCGGGTGTGCGTATTCTTCTGTGCGAGAACGGTGTCGCGCCTGGGAGCGACCGACCGTAATACCCGATGAGACTGTAGGGAGGGGACCGCCAGTATGATCAAGCTCCGGCTGCGCCGCATGGGCGCGAAGAAGAAGCCCGCCTATCGGATCGTTGTCGCCGACGCCCGCTCCAAGCGCGATGGCCGCTTCATCGAGATCGTCGGCCAGTACAACCCGCTGACCGAGCCGACCACGATCGTCCTCAATGGTGAGCGCGCGCGCTACTGGCTCGGCCAGGGTGCCCAGCCGACCGAGCGGGTCGCCAAGCTCCTGAAGATTCAGGGCGTCACCGACGCCGAGGGCAAGGTTGTCGCCGCGCCCGTGACCGAGGAAGCAGCCCCCGCCGAGCAGGCGAGCTAGGCTGTGGTGCGGCCCCGGTCGATCGGGCGGATTCGGGAGGTGGACGGGCATGGAGCAATTGCAACACCTCGTGGAGTATATGGCCTCGGGACTGGTCGATCGGCCCGAAGAGGTCCACGTCGATAGTCGGCGTCGCGGCCCCGCAGTCAGTATCCACCTACGCGTCGCCGAGGATGAACTCGGCCGCGTGATCGGCAAGGGCGGGCGGATCGCCAAGGCGATGCGCACGATGGTCGGCGTCGTCGCCGCCCGGCAGGGGCTCCGCGCGAACCTGGAGATCGAAGGATAACGTGTCCGAAACACCCGAGTCCGCAAACCAGCCGACCGAATCCGCCGCAACGCCGCAACGCCCCGCTCGCCGCCGCACGGTGAGTGGGGCGCGTCGTTCCGGGCCGACGAGTCCGCCAGTGGAGGGCACCGCCGCACCCGCCGCGCGCAGACCGCCGCGCCGCGCCGCGCCGAAAGAAGCGCCGCCCCCGGTGATCCCCGAGCGTGGCCCCGCGCCCGAGCGCCTGGCGGTCGGTCAGGTCGCCGGCTCGCACGGCTTGCGCGGCGAGTTTCGGATCTACCTCTTCACTAACCATCCCGATGCGTTGCGCGCGGTGCCGACCATCTACCTCGGCGACGCGCAGGAGCCGTGGGCGGTCCGGCGTATCCACCCGCTGCCGGAGGGGAAGGAGGCGATCGTCCGCCTCGTCGAGATCACCACGCCAGAGGATGCGGCGGCGCTGCGCGGGCGGCGCGTCTGGGTCGATCGTGAGGCGCTGCCGCCGCTGCCGGAGGGCGAACTCTACCATTACGAGTTGATCGGGCTCGATGTGGTCGATGAGGCGGGCGCGCCGCTCGGTCGCCTCGCCGAGATCATCGAGACCGGCGCGAACGATGTCTACGTCGTGCGCGGCACCGGCGGCGAACTCCTGCTCCCGGCGATCAACGAGGTCATCCTCGCGATCGATCTGGAGAACGGGCGGATGACGGTGCGGCAACAGGAATTCTACTCGGCCGGTTGATAGAGCCAAGACGAAAGCCCGGCACCGATTCCGGTGCCGGGCTTCTTCGCGCTATGAAGGGGGGCTAGAACGCGACGAGGGCCAGCAGCGCGCCCGGCTCCGGGGAACTGTTCAAGCGCGCGCTCACCATGAAGAAGACGATGATCCCCATCAGCGTGATCAGCAGGAACGGCAGCAGGAAACCGAGAACGGCCTGCGCCTTCACCCCGGACGGGGGCACATTCTCACCCTTCTTGACGAACGGCAACGGTACTGGCGCTTTCATCGCGTCCTGCTGCTCCTCTCTCGCATCGGGCGGCAAGGGCCTTGCCGCCAACATCACTGACTAGTGAGTCGTGGCGCGATAGCCAGGGGCACCGCCTTGGTCGCCGCACCGACGTCTATTGAGAGCAAACTATACCATAGGTCTGACCATCAATTATACCGATTCGGGACGGTATTTCCGGCGCGGGATGTGGCGGGTAGCACGATCGCGCGAGCGCCGGAGCGGTTACTCGCCGACCGATCTCTCCTCCACCTCTTGCGGGACATTGTGAACCTGATAGACCTCGATCTGCGGCACGGCGGTTAGATGCTCGGACACGATGTCGCGGATACGCCATTCGTCGGCCGAGCGCTCGAACGCGTTGACCTGCGCCAGATCATCCCAATAGGTCAGGAAGATATACTCACCGCTCGTCTCGTCGCTGAGGAGGGTCAACGAACGGAAACCGGGCTGCCGCGCCATGATCGGCGCGATCCGATCGGTCAGCCCCTCCGCCAATTCAGCGAAGCCCTGCGACAGATTGAACCGCTCGAGCCGCGCGAAGTGGCCCAGCGTCGGGACTGTCCCGCTCGACCGCGCGGTGGTCGTCACCGGCGGGGTCGAGCGCGCGCGCACTGGGGCATTCGTCGCCCCCACGCGGGTCGTCCGATCAGCATTGCTCGACATCACTTTCCCCTTCGCACTGCTCCCGCGTAGATAGGCGCATGGTACCACATCAGCGACGCGTTCGGATGTGCCATCGCGGCCTTCGCCCGGGGCGCTATTCTGTCGCAACGGATCGGCTACAATCCTGCGGTCGGTGGCGACGGCGGGGCGACCCTTGCCATCGCGCCGACGCCGGGACAGTCGCATCGCGGGGATTTTATTGCCGCCCGCGAAGAAGAGGAGCGCAGCGTGGATCGCGTCAGCAACCTTGTCACCGATATCGGGCGGTTACGCGCCGAGACACCTGGCTGCGCCACCGCCCTGCACCTGAACAACGCCGGGGCCGCGCTGATGCCGCGTCCCGTCTACGAGGCGCAGATCGACCACCTCGCGCGCGAGTACGCGACCGGCGGCTACGAGGCGAAAGACGAGGCCGAGGGGCGACTGGCGGCGGTTTACGAGGGCGTCGCCACACTCCTGGGGGCCAGGCCAGACGAGATCGCGATCGTCGAGAACGCGACGCGCGCGTTTGACATGGGGTTCCACGCCATCGCCTTCGCGCCGGGCGACGTGATCCTCACCTCGGTCGCGGAGTACGCCTCGAACTATCTCGCCTATCTGCGCGCCGCCGAGACGAGCGGTGTCGTCGTGCGCGTGGTGCCCGACGACGAGCACGGGCAACTCGACACGGCGGCGCTGGGGCGGATGCTGGCGGAGCCGGGACGCGGGCGGCAGGTCCGGCTGGTGGCGGTGTCGCACATCCCGACGCACTTCGGCCTGGTGCAACCGGCGGCGGCGATCGGGGCGCTGGCGCGGGCGCACGGCGCGCTCTACTTCCTCGACGCGACGCAGTCCGCCGGGCAACTGCCGCTCGACGTGGCGGAAATCGGCTGCGATCTCCTCTGCTCGACCGGGCGCAAGTACCTGCGCGGCCCGCGCGGCGTCGGCTTCCTTTATGCCCGCGAGGCGCTCCTGCCGGAGTTGCGCCCGCCATTCATCGATCTCCACGCCGCGACCTGGACCGGACCCGACACCTATGAACTGCGCGCCGACGCCCGCCGCTTCGAGAACTGGGAGGCGAACTTCGCCGCCTCCCTGGGCCTCGGCGCGGCGGTCGAGTACGCGCTGGCGCTCGGCATCGAGCCGATCTGGGCGCGAGTCCAGGAGTTGGCGACGCGGCTGCGGGCGGGGCTCGCCGCCATCCCCAGTGTCGCCCTGCACGATCGCGGCGCGACGTTGGGCGGTCTCGTCGCCTTCAGCATCGATGGGCTGACGCCGGAAGAGACGCGCAGCGCCCTGCGCGAACGCCGCGACCTGGGCTCGACCGTCAAGGAAGCCCGACCGATCAACGTCTCGACGACCACCTGGCGGAGCGTGATCCTCGACGCCGCGAACCGCCCGATCAAGGAGTGGGTGCGGGCCTCGGTCCACTACTACAACAGCGACGACGAGTTGGCCGAGTTCCTCACCGCCGTGGAGGCGCTGGCGCGCAAGCCCGCGCTCGCCGGGTAAGGCATCGACAAGCACCGGCTCCCCGATTGGGATTACAAGACCGCCCTGCAGTGTACCCGCGTCGATCTCGTCAACAACTGGCCGCAATATCGGGTGGGTTCATGGGAGGGCAGCACCATGAGCGCCAAGCGTCGTGCCACGAGGGGAGGACGCTGCTCGTGGCGAACCGGGCGATCGAAGCTGTGTTCGACTTCTTCGACGCCGGGCGCGACGGTTGACCCGACAGGGCGAGAGCAAGCACCGAGAAGCAGGCCGAGGTAGAGGAGGACGCCGCTGTGTATCGCGCGCCCCATCAAGTCTCCTCGCGCAGGCGCGCGACGCCGCGCGGCCAGGCCCAACCCGCCGCGCGCACCCCCGCTATCAGGCGCGCGCCCGCGCGCGGGCGGACGTCGAGCGCGAGCAAGTCATCGAGGGGCAGCCAGACGGCCCGATAGGTGCCGAGCTCGAGCGGGTCCTCGCTGCGCATCTCCGGGCCGTGGCCGTCCCCGAAGCGACCGCCGATCGGCGTAGCCAGGAAGAAATGGTGCAGCGCCCCCGCGAAGGGGAACTCGGCGACGCGCCGCCCAACTGCGACTGTCAGCCCCAATTCCTCGGTCGCCTCGCGCGGCGGCCTCCTCGGGCGACTCGCCCGCCTCGACCCCGCCACTGGGGAAGACGTAGTAGCGCCGCCCATCCCGCCGCCGCTCGACCAGGGCGAGCGCGTCGTCGCGCACGATGATGACGCGGGCGCGCTGCGCGAGCATCTCCCCCCCAAGGGCTCGGCTCACTCCCCCGCGACGAGGGCGAGGATCGCCTCGCCGAACGACGCGAGCTTGGCCGGCCCGAACCCCTTGATCGCCGCCAACTCCTCGGGGCTACCCGGCTGGCGCAGGACCACGTCGTGGAGCATCGCATCCTTGGCGATGATGTACGGTGGTACCGCGCGCTCGCGCGCCTCGGCGCTCCGCCACGCCCGCAGCCGCTCCAGGAGCGCCGCCTGCGCCCCGTCGAGCGCCGCGCCGTCCTCGGCGCGCTCCTCGCCGAGCGCGCGGGCGGTGCCGGTGGTCAGCTTCGCCAGCGCCGCGCCCGATCGCGCGACGGACGGCGCGGCGGATGGCGCGGCGTAGGCGGCGAGCGCCCCGGCATCCGCCGCCTCCCCGCGTGGTGTCAGCGACAGCGGGCGGTACTCGCCCTCGCCGCGCACGACGAAGTCGTCGGCGATCAGCCGCTCGATCAGCGCGTCGATCCGCCCCTGCGACAGCCCACCGAGCGCGCCGAAGCGCGGGTTGCGGTCCTCCTTGACCGACGCCGTGATCGACCCCGCCAGTACCTTCGTCAGCCCCGACTTGCCCACGTTGAACGGCATCCGCCGCAGGCAGTCGAGAACGATGATCGCCGCCTCGGCGTCGGAACGGGGAACGGGGAGCGCGGAACGCGGAATTTGGTCGCTCCCAGCGCCGCGCCCGTCTCTTCCATTCCGCGCTCCCCGCTCCCCGTTCCCCGTTGTGCAGACATCGCAGACCGTCCCGCACGGATCCAGGCGCTCGCCGAGGTGCGCGGCCAGCGTGACATGGCGGCAGGTCCGCCCGCTGGCGTAGGCGATCATCCGGGCGACCCGCTTCTCGTTCTCCCGCCGCACGTCGTCGAGCAGGCGCGGCAGGCTCGCGGCGGCGTCGGGCGGGGCGGGCAGGACCAGCCGCAGGCAGAGGTCGCGCCGCCCGGCGCTGACGCCAAGCGCACCGGTCTCCTCCGCCCAGCCGAGCAGCAGCCCTTCCAGTTCGGCGGGCGACAGGTCGAGTTCCGCCGCGACCGCGACCGTGTCGATCGTCGTCGGCTCGCCGGGGTAGAGGTCGGCGGCGGCGATGAATCGCGCCCAGCGGTCATCGTCGGGCAGGGTGGCACCGCGCAGGGTCACATCCAGCCCTCGCGGCGCATCCGGCTGGCGTTCGATCAGGCCCGCCCGCTCCAGGATCCCGAGCGCCACCCGCATATCCTGGTCCTGCCCCTCATGAGCGGCGGAACTGGCGGGCGCGTCGAGCGCGAGCGCCTCCGGCGCCACCACCCCCCAGCCGCGCCCGAGGACGCGGCGCAGTTGTGCGTAGGCGCGGCGCAGCGTCTCGATGTCGAACTCGTCGCCCTTGGCGCGCTTCCGCAGGGTCGCGTTGTCGCTGTTGGCGTAGAGGAGGACGCAGCGCGCGGGCTGGCCGTCGCGCCCGGCACGGCCCGACTCCTGGGCATAGGCTTCGAGCGAGTTCGGCGGGCTGAGGTGGATGATGAAGCGCACGTCCGCCTTATCGACGCCCATCCCGAAAGCGACCGTGGCGACCATGATCCGCACATCGCCGTCCATGAAGCGCCGCATCCGCTCGGCGCGGTCCCCCGACGCGAACCCGGCGTGGTAGGCCAGCGCGATGTCGGGGTCGTAGCGCCGCCCCTTCAACTCGCTGTTGATCAGCTTCGCCACCTGCTCGCAGCCCTCGCGCGAGCTGACGTAGATGATCCCGTTGCCCTCCTGCTCGCGGCAGATCTCCACCGCGGCCCGCAGCTTCGCCTCGCGGTTGTCGAGCCGCCGCACCTCGTAGAAGAGGTTGTGACGGAAGAGGCTCACGCGCACATGGTCCAATTGGCGACCGAGCCGCCCGGTGATCTCGCGCGCCATCTCCGGCGTCGCGGTCGCGGTCAGCGCCAGGACCGGCGGCTCGCCGAGCGCGGGCAGCACCTGGGGGACGATCAGGTAGTCGGGCCGGAAGTCGTGCCCCCAGAGGCTGATGCAGTGCGCCTCGTCGATCACCAGCCGCGCGACGCCCGCCGTCGCCAGGGCGCGCAGGAACGGCGCCTGGCGCAGCCGCTCCGGCGCGGCGTAGACCAGCGCGTACTCGCCGCGCGCGATCCCCTCCTGGCGGCGACGGTTCTCCGCCGCGCCGATGCTGCTGTTGATGATCGTCGCCCGCGACGCGACCGCCGGGGGCAGCGAGGCGAGCTGATCCTGCATCAGGGCGATCAGCGGCGAGATCACCAGCGTCACCCCCGGCAGGAGCATCGCCGGCAACTGGTAGCAGAGCGATTTCCCCGCGCCGGTCGGCATCGTCGCCAGCGTGTCCACGCCGCGCATCGTCTGCGCGATCACCCGCGCCTGGCCGCTCCGCAACCGGTCGTAGCCGAAGAGGTCGCGCGCCGCGTCCAGCACCTCCGGCGCGATCTCGACCGGTACCTCGTCGGCGACCGCGAGGTCCGGGTCCCCGATCGCCTCGGGCGGCGCGACCTCCGGGTCGTGCTCGCGCGCGACCGGCGTCGCCTCCAGGTCGGGCAGGATTGCGGCGGCGCGCTCGCCCCAGAGGGCGGCGGCGCGGGCGCGCAGATCGACGGCGGTCGCCTCGTCGCCCAACTCGTCGGCCAACTCCGCCCAGGCCGTCAGCGCGGCCGGCTGCGTCACCCCCCCGGCGCGCGCGGCGAACTGCCGCAGGGTCCGCTCGGCCTCCTCCTCTTCGCCCATCGCCACATGGGCGCGGGCAGGGCCAAGTTGGGCCTCGCCCCCCTCCGGGTTGAGCGCCTGCAACTCCTCGTAGCGCTCGATCGCCCCCTCGCCATCGCCCTGTTCGAGGGCGATCCGCGCCAGCAATTGCAGAGGGGTCGGGTTCTGGGGCGCGCGCGCATACAACCGCTCGGCGATCGCCATCGCCTCATCGAGGCGCTCGGTGGCGATGTAGGCGCGGGCCAGCGCGACCTCGCCCGAGGCCGAGGGGAACCGCTCGGTCCGCTCCTGCGCCGCCGCGATCGCCTCGTCGGCCCGCCCCAGCAGGGGCCAGAGTTGCGCCTGCGCGTCGAGAACCTTCGCCAGCGGGCCGCTCATCTCCGCGATCGCGTCCAGGGTCGCCGCCGCGCCGCGCAGATCGCCGATCCCGCGCAGGCAGGCGAACACCTCCCAGCGCGCGGCGGCGGTCGGCAGGCCCAGCACGCGCGACGGATCGGCGGCGATTAGTTCGCTCAGGCGCGACGCGGCGACCGATTGCTGCGTGTCGCTCATCAGCTCGTTTTCCCCCTACAGATGCCGCAGGACCGCCGTGCGGTGGAGCGCACGTCTACCCCAGCACATCGCCCTGCTTTCATCACCCTAAGTTTACCATAAGGGGTGTACGTTCTTGTCACCAAGGGGCGAGGGGGAAAGCCGCGCCGCCGCTCATCTCGGCCACACTCGCCGGAAGAGGCCGGGATAATCGAGGACCAGGCCATCCTCGTCGAGCGGCAATTCCGCCGTGAAGTCACTGTCCCGGCTGTCGAAGCGGTAGCGGTATGCGGCCAGGCGGGTGTAGCGCTGCGGGTCGGGGGTGACGGTCAACTCCGGCACCCAGATATAGGCCATCGTCAGGTCGCGCGACTCGCCGGCCCGCAAGTTGAGGCGGCGGATCGGCAAGGTGTTGGTGAACGGCGTGCCGATGATGTCGATGTCGATGCAGCCGTCCAACTCGGGCAGCGCCTCGCCCTCCGGCGTGGTCCACCGGCCCTCCCCGTCGGCCCTGAGCGCCACCGGCATGACGGCGCGATCGAGCCGCGCCACCCGCGCCTCGCGCACGCGCCACGCGGCATCGCAGCGGACGCTGTAGCGCACCCGGAATGGCCCATCCTCCGCGACACTGATGATCAGCCCATCGGCGCGCACCGCATCCCCATCGATCGTCAGCCGCAGATCCTCCAGCCCCGGCCCATCCCACGGCGTCCACATGACTCGGCGTTCCGTAGGAGTCGTGGGTCGTGAGTCGTGAGTCGTGAGATTCCCGTCACCAGCAGGGTGCTCATTCATCGCTACTACCTCGTCTCAAACCTTCTCACGACTCATTTATGCCCTTCAGGGAACGACTCACGACTCGCGACTCGCCCCCAGGCCGCATCCACCTGGGCGCGCGTCGCGTCGCGGGTGCCGCTGTTGTCGATGGTCACGTCGGCGCGGGCGGCCTTGTCCGCCTGGGGCGGCTGGGCGGCGATCCGCCGTCGCGCCTCCGCCTTGTCGAAGCCGTTGCGCGCCATCAGGCGGGCCAACTGCTGCGCGGGGTCGCAGATCACCGCCCACGTCTCGTCGCAGTAGTCGGCCAGGCCGCCCTCGTAGAGCTTGATCGCGTCGACCACCACGACCGCCACGCCGCGCCGCGCCGCGTCAGCGATCTGCTCAACGATCCGCGCGCGGGTCGCCGGGTGGGTCAAGTCTTCGAGCCGGGCGAGTTGCGCGGGGTCGGCGAAGACGATCGCGCCGAGCGCGCGGCGGTCGATCCGCCCGTCGGCGGCGATGACGCCCGGCCCGAACGCCTCCCGCACGGCGGACCAGACCGCCTCACCCGGCTCCATCAGCGCGTGGACCACCCGATCGGCGTCGATCGTCTCCGCGCCGTGCTCGGCCAGGCGCGCGAGGACGGTGCTCTTGCCGCAAGCGATATTGCCGGTGACACCGATCAGATACGGCGTCCCATCCTCCTTGCCCACCGCCCCGTTCATCGCCACCCCATCGCGTCAACATACCAGTCAGAGATCGTCGTACCCGCGCGCCCGCACCCGATTCGCGCTTCGTCCGCCGCCCTACCATCCCGATGACCCGCGAGACTTCCCCTTCCAAAATCCCGACACTCGCAAGGATATGTCACTCGGAGACCATGCGCTGGCCGGGTGCTTCACAGCGGTCGCAACTCCTCGTACAATAGGCTAAGCGGGGCCACTCCGTCGCGCAAAGGTCACCATCGCCAACGGACGAGATCAGCGCGACGGCGCGAGGCCACGGCACGGGTCAACAGCGCCGGGATAAGCGGATCATGAGCAGCGGTCAACCGCAAGAACTCACGCGCAGTGCCTTCTGGAAAATAGCGGGGCAACTCCTCAAGCTGCTGCGCGAACGGCACGGGTGGTCGTACCACGAGTTGGCCGACCGCGCCGGGGTGACCGCCGATCTCGTCGTCGCCTACGAGTTGGCGCGCGTCCGCTTCCCCGAACTGGAAGCCTGCTGGCGGATCACCGCCGCGCTCGGCCTCGATCTGCCCACCTTTCTGCGCGAGGTCGAGAAGCGCGCGGGCGTCACCCTGATCACCGGGATACGCCCGTTCGCGCGCGGCACCCAGACACGCACAAAACCGATCGAGACACCCGCCACCGAGTATGACGCGCTCAGCAACTTTGTTCGCAAATCGGACGCGGAATAGGGCCGCGCCACTACCCGGCGCGGTGCCCGCCCGCCATACCCGGATAGGCATCGACGACCGAGCCTGGCTGCAATGTCGCGGCGGCGCGAGACGGTGTGGAGAACGATCGATCGCGCCATTGGGCAGCGCCCGGTGGCCACGCCCACCCTCAGAAATCGATCTCGCTATAGGCCGCGAGGACCTGCCGATAGCGCCCGCCGATGTCGGCGAGTGCGGGGGACGACGAGGCCATCTCGACTCGCAGGTCGCGCAGCTTGCCGACCGCCTCGGTCGCCTGGGTCAGCGCCTCGGAGTCGCTCACCTGCTGCTACACCACGCCGACGATCGCAGCCACGAAGGCGGTCACAGCGGCGACCGCGCAGACGAGCCGCCAATTGCCGCTGGGCAGGACCCCGGACGCGGCGGGGACGCCCGCCGTCAGCCCGGTCATGCTGCTGAGCGTGGTGCGGGCGAGGTTGTAGCGATGTTGCGTGCTCTTGAGCCGCCGTTGGTGGGCGCTCGCCTTCCGGAAGCTCTCATCGATCTGCCCGCGCAAAGCCTCCCGCTGCGCCTCGGACGCGGCATAGTCGGGAACTGTAACCATCCCCTGCCTCCTCGATCACGGTGTGCCGGCCCGCGCAGCATAGCAGAATCGTGCCCCGCGCGGGGAGAGCGAACCCCTCCCCCGGCCCCTCCCCTGAAGCGGGAGGGGTGCCATATTGCAAAGGCATTGGCTGCACACTAACGCACCGCGCTTAATTGGAGTCACCCCTCCCGCTTCAGGAGAGGGGTAATCCCTCGGAAGCAGTCCGGCACCGGCCCGATCACGCCCCGTGCGAGTCGCGGATCGTCTGGATCTGCCCCCAGTGCTCCAGCAGGTGGCTGCACGCGTGCAGGACGAACCACGCGCCGACGGTGGCGTTGCCGCGGAACTCCTGGTGGCGGGCGAGATCGGCGGCGGTGTAGCGCGCCGCCAGCGCTAGCAGATTCCCGGTGGCGCGGTCTACCTGCGCCAGGAGCGCGTCGGCGTCGTGCATCGTGGCGGCGAACTGGGCCTCACGATCGCGCGCCACCGCCTCGCCCAGCCCGGCGTGCAGGAGGAAGTTGCCCGCGTCGTACATGTGGGCGACCAGGCCGGCGATCGTGTTCCCCGCCGGGTAGGGTCGCCGGTTGAGCAGGTCGGGCGCCTGGCCCGCGAGGCCATCCCGCATATCGCGCCGCAAATCCTCGATCGTCCGGGTCGCGGCCTCAATCAGTGGTTCCATAAAACTCCTCATCGATCTTTCGCGCAAGGTCGCGGTGCGGTGTGGGCGCGGCGTGCGCGCGGCCACCGGCCCGGAGCAACCTCAATCCTTAACCTCGACGGGGCGGGCTCATCTCGCTGATGCGACGCAGGGTAGCATCGCCCGGCGCGCGATGCAACGCGGCGGGCGACACGTCGCGCCAACCAGCGTTCCGCTCGCAAGGCCACAATCAGAGGCCGCAGGTCGAGTAGACATCCCTACCACACAACGAACACTGCCGACACTTTTCAGCGGGACTTACCAGGTCGTGAATACCTCTCATCCCCGGCTAACCGTCCTCCACCTGTAGGGGTGGCCCACGGAAATCCTCGCCCGCGCACGAAAAAACGCCGCCGACAACCCTCGCGAGTCATCGGCGGCGCGATAGTCGTGACGGCGTGACAACGTTCCGCCCGAAAGCGTCTGCGTTATCCCCGAGCGCGAGCCGACAGGGAGGAGCCCTCGGCCCGGCCTCGCCATTCCCCTTCTCTCGCCCCTCGCGGGACTCGATTGCGGTCCGGCGGGTCCGTCGCGTCTATGAACGTACAGTATCATGGCGGTGCCAGTCTGTCAAGCCCCCCCGCTAACATCTCCCGGACTCGACGCATACCCCATCGAGTTGAAACGAGCCGACCAGACCCCTAACAGGCGCGCTCAGAACGCCCAGCGTCCTTGCACGAACAGGATGATGAAGAGGGCCATGAAGAGGAGCGAGCAGACCGTCAGCAGCATCTGCCAGGTCCGGCTCGCCGCCAGCCGCGCGAAGAGCAGATAGAGTGGGAAGAGGACCAGGGCGTAGCGCGGCACGCTGAGGACGAACGAGCTGGTGGTGAACAGCAGCCAGTTCCCCGCCATCCAGACGGCATACGACGGGCGCAGGAGGAATGACGCTGCGACCGTCCCGACCAATCCGAGGGCAACGAAAAATGTTTCCTGCACGCCGATCATCTGCGCTTCGTTCGGCTTGCGCCAGCCGATCGCCCGCACATTCTCCCCGATTCCCTGCCACGGCCAGACGAGAGTCCTGTGCCAATGCTCGCGCTGATAGGTCAGGAATTGCAGCGGATTGCCGTGGACGGTCTGATTAATTAGCAGATAGCCGCCCACCCCGAAGAGCGGCAGGACGATCCAGAGCCACCGGACCTGGAAGCGGCGTGTCGCCCGATATTGCACCAGCACCTCAACCGCCAGCGCGGGCAGGAGGACCAGCCCATTGATCCGCGTCAGGCAGGCGAGCGCGCCGAGCATACCGGCCAACGCCCAGCGATCATGCCGCGCCGCCAGGAAGGTCCCGAGTGCCAGGGCGATGAACAGGCTCTCGGTGTAGCCGATGTGCAGGAAGTACGCGGTCGGGAAGATCAGCAGGAACCAGACGGCGCGCGAGGCGAACTCCGCCGTGCCGTCGAGCCGCGCCAGGTGCCAGAGTAGCAACGCCGCCGCAATCGAGGCGACACCGGAGACGAGGAAAGCGGCGACGATCTGATCGCTCACCAGCGCCGTCGCAACGCGCACGGTCAGCGGGTAGAGCGGGTAGAAGACGATGAAGAAGCGATCCTCGCCGGTCACCTGATAGCCGTTGCGGGCGATACTGAGATAGTGCGGCGCGTCCCAGCGGTTCCAGAGGTTCAAA
>CADCWN010000155.1 GCA_902806415.1 uncultured Thermomicrobiales bacterium
CGTTCGGCGAGGCAGGCAGTATCATAGCGTCCCTGAGATGACGAGTCGCTGGAAGCTATTGCCTGAAAGGCGAGAGGAGTGGCCGACACGATGCCGAGCAAACACGATCTCTCCGGTTGGCTCGATGAGCGTGCCGAGCGTTTCATCGGGATGTCCGACGCGATCTGGCGCGAGCCGCAAGTTGCCCTCAAAGAATCGGCCGCCTGCGCGCTGCAAATCGCCGATCTGCGCGCCGACGGGTTCCGTATCCAGGAGAATGTCGGCGGGTTGCCGACCGCGTTCGTCGCCGAGTGGGGCTCCGGCGGGCCGATCATCGGCTTCCTGGGCGAGTACGATGCGCTGCCCAATCTCTCGCAGGAGAATGGTCCGGAGCAGCGGCCGATCGTCCCGCAAGGGCCGGGGCACGGCTGCGGCCACAACCTGCTCGGGACGGCCTGCCTGGCGTCGGCGGTCGTGTTGAAGGATTGGCTCGAATCGACCGGGCAGCCCGGCACGGTGCGCTACTACGGCTGCCCGGCGGAGGAGACGATCACCGGCAAGGTCTTCATGGCGCGCGCGGGCGTCTACGACGATCTCGACGCCGCGATCACCTGGCACCCGAACTGGATCAATTCGGTCAGCAAGGGCAGTTCCCTGGCGGTCGATAACCTGAAATTCCGCTTCCGCGGTCGGACGGCGCACGCGGCGGCCGCGCCGGAGCAGGGGCGGTCGGCGCTCGACGCGGTCGAGTTGATGAACATCGGCGTGAACTTCATGCGCGAGCATGTCATCGACCCGATCCGTATCCACTACGTGATCACCAATGGCGGTGGCGCGCCGAATGTTGTGCCGGATGACGCCGAGGTCTGGTATTTCGTCCGCGCGCCCCGCCGCGAGCAGGTCGAGGAGACGACGGCCCGCGTGCGGAAGATCGCCCAGGGCGCGACGCTGATGACCGAGACGGAGGTCGAGGAGATCTTCCTCTGCGGGGCGTACAACACGATCAACAACGGCTACCTCGGCGACCTCGCCCTCGCGGCGATGCGCGAACTCGGCCCGATCGAGTTCACCGACGAGGAGCAGGCCTTCGCTGCGCGAATCGTCGAGGGCTATCCCGCCGGGACGCGCGAGACGGGCCTGGCGAGCAGCCACCTGCCCGCATCGTTGCTGGCTCAGCCGCTCAACGGCGAGGTCCACCCGCCCTCCGACGAGGGGCGGGTGATGTCGGGTTCGACCGATGTCGGCGATGTGAGCTGGATCACCCCGACGACGATGCTCGGCACCGCTACCTGGGCGCTCGGTATCCCGGCCCACAGCTGGGGGATCACCGCGACCGGCGCGATGTCGATCGGACACAAGGGGATGCTCTACGCGGCGAAGGCGATGGCGATCGTCGGCTACGATCTCCTCACCGATCCCGCGCACCTGGAGCGCGCCAAGGCCGAGTTCCGGGAGGCCACGAACGGCCAGCCGTACAAGACGCCGCTGCCGCACGGCTTGCAGCCGGTCCTGCCGTAGCGCGCCGCACTACGGCGATCGACATAATCTCGCAATCCAAGTGGTCGTCGTGTCGGTCCACTGATCCCGGAATGGGGAAGTACAGCGAGAGGGGGGCGGACCAGCTGGTCCGCCCCCCCGTTCGCTTCGACCCTCTGCCGACGGGATTAGGCTTCGTCCTTCTCCTCGTCGGCGTCGTCCGACTCGATCATGTCGGGGGCCGCCTGGTTCTCCGGCACCGCCAGTTCCTCGGGGGTCACGTTCGTCTCATCCAGATCGCTGGCGGGCTGGTCCGTGGCGGGCTGCTCCGTGGCGATCATTGTGGTCGCGGTGGCGTCGTTCTCCGGCGTCGCCACCTCTTCCGGCGTCGGCGTCGGATTCGCGGCGCTCGCGGCGTTCATCGCGGCAACCGCGGCATTCGCCTTGCTCACGCGCTTCGGCGTCTTGGCGGGGGCCGCCTCGACCGTGGCCTTCCCGGTTTGCGCACTGCGCGGGCGCACCTCCAGTTCGTTCTGCACGCCGCTCACGCCAAACGTCCAGTAGGCATCGCTGCCGGCGGCGAACTTCACGGCGCGGCTGCGTACCGTCCCACTGAGGGTCACGACGCCGCCTTGCGCTTGCACATTGATCGCGCGCCCGTCGCGCCCCGGCACCTGCGGGTCGGCCTCGATGTTGTCCTCGACCATCTCCCGCAGATCCTGGTCGCTCGGCGTCCAGCCTTTCAGCCGGGCCTCGTCATTCCAGCTATCGAGCAGGTGCTCCTGGCTCCAGCCCTGCGGCGTCGGTCGCGCGGCGGCAGCCGCCGCACCTTTCGGTTCCTCGGCGCGCGGCGCGGGTGTCGGTCGCTCATCCGGGCGCGGCGCGCTCGGCGTCGGGCGCGGCGGGGTGTCGCGCTCGCCGCCGAAACGGGCCGGGCGGTCGCCGGGTCGATCCTCGCGCGGCGGGCGACTGGGGGTATCGGCGTAACGCTCGACGCGCACATCGCGCTCCGGCGGCGGGCCGGGGGGGCGATCGAACGATCGCTCACCCGGTGGCCGATCGAACGGCCGGTCGCCGGAAGGTCGGGCCGGTCGCTCATCGCCATCGCGCCGCTCCCACGGTCGCGAGGGGGGCGCACCGAAATCGCGCCCGCCATCGCGCCCACCACGCTCCCGATCGCGGAAGTTGCCCCCCTCGCGGTCGCCGAAGCCGCCGCGCCGTTGGTCCCGGTCGCCAAAACCGCCGCCGCGCGCGCCACCGAAGCCGCCGCGCCCGCCACGCCCGAAATCTCGTCCTGACATTGATATTCCCTTTCCCTACAGCAGCAACGCGCCGCGCCCTGTCTCCGGGCGGAGACTTTATCGCGCGGCACGAGAGTCGCATCGAATGAGATTACAGCAAGAGCCATGCCGTCGCGGGCGGTCGGCAGTCGGTAGTCGGTAGTCGGTAGTGGCTGGACAGTGGTGTTGCGGCGTGGTGCTGGCAAGCAGATTCTACGGACTACGGACTACGGACTCGCTACCCCCGCACCGCCGGGAGTAGATCGAGGATCGACGCCAGCAGGAGTAGATCGCCGACGAGCAGGCAGACGATCAGCGCCAACGGGGCGGCGGGGCCGACGCGGCGCATATAGCGCCCCAACCCCACGAGATCGATGCTGGTCAACGCGAAGATCAGCCAACCGATCCCGAGGAAAAAGGCACCGAAGATTTGTGTGCTATTTTGGGGCAGCCCTTTCCATACCAGCAGCCCGAGATTGAGCAGGGCCAAAACGATACCGGGCAGGAGCAGGAAAGCCACCGAGGCCCAGAGCGAGCGCCCGATCGCCTGCGCGCGGAATGCGGGGGCATCGTGACGGAGTTGCGGCCAGACCCCCTCGACATAGCCCTCGACCGCCTCGACGGTGAAGATCAGCAAGATCGCCACGCCGATCAGGAGCCACAAGCGGGGATCACCGACGAAGTTGAACATGCCGCGCGTCGCCCTCGTACCAGTCTGCACGCGATCACGCCCGCCCGCCGGGCGCTCGATAGGGGGAGCGTAGCACAGGCGGGGGCTCTTGACGAATCGGTACGGGCCGCGTCGGCGGATTACGAAGCATCTCCAGCGGTGCAAGATACCCCTTTCCCCTCCGCTGTTTCATATCTAGCAACGAACATTTTTCACTGCCGCACCCGTATCCTCCCGGCCTTCCCCCCTCGTCTCTGTGCGCTCTGTGCGCTCTGTGGTTCAATTTTTTCTCTGGCACATTGGCACTCTGACGCCCCGCCGGGGGCTATGCTACACTTGATCATACCCATACCCACCGCAGTCTGTAGTTCGCGGCGTGCGGGCGCTACGGTTGGGGCGCATGGAGGCGCGAAAGGACGCATGTGACTCGACGACGTTCGCGAGGTCGCCCGCCCGAAGCGCAAGCGGAATCCCCGCCAGCGTGGCAGCGGATCGACCTCCATCTGCATACCCCCGGCTCTGGTGATTACCAGGAACCCCGCGCCGGGTATCTCGACCTCCTCCAGCGGGCCGAAGCTCGCGGACTCGATATCATCGCCTTTACCGACCACAATAGTGTTGCCGGTTACGCCGCGATGCGCCGCGAGATCGAACGGTTGGAGTTCCTGGAAGCCAGCGCCCGCCTCCTGCCCGAGGAGACGCGGCGCTTGCACGAATATCGCCGCCTGCACGAGCGTATCCTGATCCTGCCCGGCTTCGAGTTCACCGCCACGTTCGGTTTCCATATCCTCGGCATATTCTCGCCCGAGACGACCGTGCGAAAACTGGAGCACCTCCTCCTCGCGTTGAATATCCCCGAGGAGAAGCTCGATAAGGGGGCCAGCGAGGTCGGCGCGACGACCGATGTCCTGCGCGCCTACGAGATCATCGCGGGTGCGGGCGGCCTGGTGATCGGCGCGCACGTCAATTCGACGAACGGCATCGCCATGATCGGGCTCGGGTTCGGCGGCCAGACGAAGATCGCGTACACGCAGGATCCGAATCTGCACGCGCTCGAGGTCACCGATCTGGAGAGTGTCAGTCGCCGGGCGACCGCGCGCTTCTTCAACAGCTCGAAGCCGGAGTACCCCCGGCGGATGCACTGCATCCAGGGCTCCGACGCCCATCGCGTGACGCGCGATCCGCTGCGCCCGGAGAAGAACCTGGGGATCGGCGATCGCTGCACCGAGGTGCTCCTCCCCGAGGTCAGCTTCGAGGCGTTGAAGGCGCTGTTCGCCTCGACCGATTTCAGCCGCACGCGACCCGCCCGCGCCCCCGAGGAGCACCCGTTCGACCCGCTCACCGGCGCGCGCGAGGATGGTGCGACGATCGTCCAGGCTTTCCAGGATATGCCGGGCTCACCACCCGTGCGCGTGAGGGCGATCCTGAAAGATGTCGTCGCTTTCGCGAACACGAACGGCGGCGCGATCTACGTCGGGGCGAGCGCCGACCCGCGCGAGCCGATCCGCGGCGTCGATGGGGCGGCGGAGTTGGCCGAACTCATCCGACTGGAAGCGGAGCGGCAGATCGTCCCGCCGCTCGTCCCCGATGTGGAAACGCTGACGAGCGAGGACAAGACCGTGCTCGTCGTCACCGTGCAAAAGGGGACGGAGACCCCCTACGCGCTCGAACCGGGCTATATCTACGTGCGCCAGGAAGGGGAGACTGTCCTCGCCCTGCGCGACGAGGTCGTGCAGCTTGTCCGCGCGGCACTCGCCCCGCAGACGATCGGCCCCGATCTCGCCAGCACGCTGCCGCCGCGCCCGGCCACCATCCGACGCGACCGGGTCGAGGAGTCCGACGACCAGCCGGGGCAGCCCGCCCCCCTGCACGGCGTCGTCCCCCCGACTCCCTATGGGTCCGCGCCGCGCGACCCCCAGCAAATTGCGGTGCAGCAGGCCGCAGCCCAGCAGGTCGCGGTCCAGCAAGCCACGGCTGCCGAGCGGGAGCGCCAGCAGGAGCGGACCCCCGTGCCGCGCACCGGGGTGGAGGTCATCGCCTCGACCGAGCGCAACGGCCTCGTCTACCACACCGTGCGGGATCTGCGGAATCGCCGGGTCGTCCGCAATGTCACGCGCGAGTCGGCCCGACGCCTTTGGCGGTATGCCCTCCTCCAGGTGGAGCAGCATATCATCGAACCGGCGGAAATCCGCTGGGATGAGCCGGACGGGCGCTTCGGGTTCTGGAAAGGCTTTCGCCAGCCCGAGGGGATGCGGCGCTACAACCTCATCTACCGCGAGCCGGCCGGGCAGCGCGGACAGGGTGAGGGTGGCGAGCGCCTGCGCGTCTTCTTCGGCGTCACCGAGGAGGGGATCGATGAGCGCTGGCGTGCGGTGTTGCCGTCCGATAGCGAGTTGCCGGTCCTGCAGTACGATGAGGACTTGCACCTGACGACGCCCGCGACCCCCCCCCAGGAGCCGCCCGCGCCGGAGGCCCCGTCGGTCGAGCCCGAGATCCTCCCCGGGCAGGAAGCGCCGCCCGATCCGGGCGTGGAGGCGATACCCGCCCCCACGTTCCCCGCCCCGACGATCGTGCGGTCGGGCGAAGCAACCCCGGAGCCGTGGTCGACCGAGATCGCGGCACCCCTGTCGCTGGATCCGATTATTTGGCCGTCGGCTGTCAGGGCACCGGGGCCGGAGGCCGGGCCATCGCCGGGCGTGGAGATGGCCCCGACAACGGACGCCGAGCCGGAGGTGGCGGCACCCGCACCGCGTCGGCGCACGCGGAGTCGCGGCGGGCGGGGTGGCGGCAAAACGGCGGCACCCGCAGGGGAAGCCGCCGATGTCGCGGCGGATGAACTGGTGCCACCGGCACCAGCAGCGGACATTGCTTCGGGGGCCGAGCCGATCACCGCCCTGCCGATCGGGCCTGTCGCCGCCGCGCCGCCCGCCATCGAGGAATCACCCACGCCAGAAGACACCGCGACCGAGTCGGGGCAAGAGCCGACCGCCGCACCGAAGCGGCGGCGCGCACCACGCCGCGCGAAGACTGCCGCCGAACCGGTGGAAGTCGCGCCGCAGGAGGCGGCGACAACGCCGGCACCGGCACCGCCGGGGGTCGTCGCCGCGGAGTCGCCAACCGCGCCGGAGCCGAGTGAGTCGGTCGCCCCTCCCGCCCCGGCGCGGCGACGACGCAGCCCGCGCAAGTCTATACCTGCCTCTGATCCGCCCGCTGAGGAAGCGAAATAATCGCGAACGTACGCGTGCAGTTCGCGGCGCGGTCCGAGTGAAGACGGACCGCGCCGCGAACTTTTTTTCGTTCCCGACGCATTGACCCGCTCGGACGATCGGTCTATAATGCGCAACTAAGGGGATTGCGGGGCGGCATCGCGCAGGATGGTGATGATGAAGAATCGCCTATTGTATGCGCTCATACCGATCCGAAGCACCGCGCGTTGAGCTGCGGTGCTTTTTGTTTGCCCTTCACCCCTCCCGTATTGACCGGCCCGATTCGTACCCACTGGCGCAAGGAAGGAGTTGAGCGGTCGATAGTCCCCGGTGTCCGGCGGCAAGAACCATGCTAGGTTGCCAAGGTTGGTGAGCGGTTCGCAGGATCGACGCAGGAGGTAGCCAATGAACTCCAGCATGATCGGCAAGATCGAGAAAGCTCGGCGCTACACGCAGGAACCCGAGCGTATCCGCATCCTCACCCTCGCCGCGCGCTTTCACGGTAGTAACGACGATTATGCTCTGACGTTCGAGGAGGAGCGCTGGCACTGTGTCTGCCACAGCTTCGCGCAGTTCGGCTCCTGCGCGCACATCATGGCCGCGCAACGCCTCCTCGCCCCAATGCTCCCCGAGGCGGGGCACTATGAGCGGACGGCATGGGCGCTCGATCCGGGCAGCAGCATGATCGGCAAGTTGGAGAAAGCGCGCCGCTACGCCGCCGAACCGGAACGGTTCGCCCTGGCTCGCCTCGATGCCACGTTTCACGGGAGCAACGACGACCACGCGCTGACCGTGCGTGACGGCCAGTGGCGCTGCGCCTGCTCCTTCTTCGGGCAGGTCGATGCTTGTGCCCATGTCCTCGCGGCGCAGCGCCTGCTCGCCCCGATGTTGCCGGCCTCCGCGCGCTACGGGTCGGTGGCGCTCGCCGCGACGACTTGACATTCTTGCCCGACACACAGATTAGCGGTCCCGCGCTCATCATGAGCGCGGGACCGTCTATTGAATTTGCCACCAATCCGAAAAAAGCGGCGCTGATCGGCGGGGTTATCGATCCTGCGTCGCTGTCCCGGTCGGTCGCGCCGTAGAATCATCGCCCATCGCCCAGATGAGGATCGTCCCGGCGGTGCAGTTGTACCATCGGAGCACCAGCCCATCGCCCGGGGCGAGGGTGTGCGGATATTTGGCCGCCTGCGCGGGGAAGAAGGCGCTCAAGCGTGGCTGCTCCCCCCGATTGAACGCATCGAGGAAGCCCGCGACCAGGGCGACGACACTCTCGCGGGCGCACCCCGGAGGGGTCCATCGGCAGAATTCCTGATGCCAGGCAAGGGCGCACGAAAGGTTGCTCGTTCCTGGTAGTTAGACTGTAGCCTCGCGGTCGCACCGGGTGGCACCGTTGGCTGGGCAACCAGCGACGCTGCCGCCCGTCCACAGGACGGCATTACCCCTCCCCGATCCCGATCTCGTCCAGGGCGCGCACCTGCTCCAGAAGGGAGGCGAGATCGGGGTCATCACCCGTCAGGGGGACACCACTCTTGATCCGCGCGGCGACGATATGCGCCATCACGATAGCGGCGCGCGCCGCCCCGGGATCATACGCCGGGGTGGGGGTACGGGGGTGAAGCGCATCGGCTCGGGCGCGAAGATCGGCGCATCGTCCTCATCGCCTGGTTGAGGCGGGGGGTCTGCGGGAAGAACGCCGCCTCGTCGAATGCCTCGACCACGCCGAGCGTGCGCTCGGTCGGCAAGCCGTGTAGCGTCGGCATCGGCGGGAGCGGATCCTCCTCGGCGGCAGGCGTGTATGCGGGCACTCCCGCGCCATGCCCATCCCGGCCCTGCGCCACGAGCGAGGCGAGGCGCTCCTCGACGGGTCTACTCGCGGCCGATCGCGCCGTCATTGTAGGCGGGGGCAAGGTCGATGCCGACGGGGAGCCGGGCGACGACTCGCTCGGGGGGGGGCGCTCACCGGTGGCGGCGCTTTCTTCCTGCGCAGGCGTAAGGCGTCTTGCTGCACCCGCTCGAGATCGGCGTCGGTCAGGAGATAGGTTTCCAGGTGCGGGCGGGCTTGCCGGAGCGAGGGCTTCACCAGCAACTGCACGATCAGCCCCTCATCGACCTCCATCAGGGAAATATCCGACCAGCCGCGCTCATCGACCAGCGCGCCGACCGCCCCGAGGACATCTTCGTAGTCGGTCCGACTGAGGCCGGCGAAGAGTTTCATCGTCCTATTCCTTGCGTGGGACGCCGACGAAGCGCGGGCGATCGGGTGACCGCGCGGCTCCTCGCTCACCCGTCCCAGGCACCCGCGCGGCGGCTCAGCGCCCGAGGTGTTCCAATTCGGCCAGCACTTCTTCGGCGGAGATCGTGTCGTTGCTGACGGCGGTGCTATGGTTATTGAGATCGCGCAGGCCGCGCACAACGAAGCCACCATCGACCTCGATCAGCGTCAGCCCTCGCGAGTCGAAGCTGCGCCGCACGATCAGCCGCACGACCGCCCGATAGCGGTCCTCGACCGAGTCCGGGTCACCCCGCCGCTTGCGCCCCCACACCGTGCGCCCCCTCAGCAATACACTTCCGTACGGCGAACCAACGTCGCCACGCGAGGGTGCCAACAGCGGCGCTCCCTGCCTGTGGCATGGCACCTGTACAGGATACCCGAGCGGTACGCCGTCGAGGGGGATCAACGGCTAGGACTTTGCTCCCAAATCACGGGCCGGGTGCGGCATGGGCGGCTCAGAAAAGGTCGGGGACGAGATAGCCGAAGAGCAGCACCTGGAGGGGCAACGAGATCGCGGCGAAGATATTGACGCCGATGATGTTGGGGAGGAACAGGAAGAGGAGCAAGATCGCGAAGCCGTACTGCTCCATCGGGGCCAGAATCGGGTACCAGAAATCCGGCAGGAGGCCGGTGAGGATTTTATGTCCATCGAGCGGCGGGATCGGGATCATATTGAACGCCGCGAGCGCGATATTCAGCGTGACGCCGGTGACGAGCAGCGTCTGCACCCCGGGCGGCCACCCGCTCGCCACGCCGGGCAGCAAGCGCAGCGGGATCGCGAAAAGGACCGCCTGCACCAGATTGGAGAGCGGCCCGGCGGCGGCGACCAGCAACATCCCGCGCTTCGGGTTGCGGAAGTTGCCCGGATTCACCGGCACTGGCTTACCCCAGGCGATCGGTGCGAGCCCGAGGATCAGTAGGATGGTGAACAAGAAACCGAACGGGTCGAAATGGGCGACCGGATTGAGGGTGACACGACCGAGCCGCGCCGCCGTCGGGTCGCCGAGACGGTATGCCGTGAACGCGTGCATGAACTCGTGGATCGTGATCGCGATCACGAAGACGAGCAGCCGGGCAAGGATCGATTGGGGATCGAGGTCTGCGCCGAACATCGGTTCTCTCGGAGAGCCACGAACCCGGGGATGGCGAGCGGAGGGGGCTACCCCCGCCCCACGCCAGCCTCACGGTCGGTGAGCATTAGGGGATGAATAATCGCTGGAGACGCCGGTCCATGCTGACTTCGGTGTCGTAGGCACCCTCGTCGCGCCCGTGCGGCAAGGCGTTCCACTCGTCGCCCTCGGGCTCGTGCTCCAGGGTGAGCACCCAGGACACGCCCTGATGGAAGAATAGCGCCTTGTCCTTGGCCTCGAAATGTCCGCCGAGGTTGACGACATCCTGGGCATTCAATGTTCGTCCGAGCATCCGGCGCGGGAATTCGCCGGAGACCGTCTCATCCGCATACAACGGCTTGACGTCGGCGACGCGATAGCTGACGATAGCGCTCACGCTCTCACCACCTCGATCGATCGTTTCGCATTCCAGGCGGGCGCTCGCGCCCATATCCGAAGTATAGCATCTGGCCCTGCCCGCGCTCACCGCTATCCACCCGAATCGGTCGCGGAGGCGCGGGGGAGTCGGGCGCGGCGGAATCGGCAGCGCAAGGAGAGGAAAACGGATGGTGTCGCCACAGAAGCCGCCTCGCCTGCGCGAGGGGATGATGATCGGGATCGTCGCGCCGAGCAGCCCGGTGGCGGAATCGGCCGATGTGGCGCGCGCGATCGCGGGTCTCGAACGGCTCGGCTTCCGCACGGTGATGGGGGACCACGCGCGCGACAGCCGGGGGTATTTAGCCGGAACGGACGCCGACCGCGCCGAGGATCTGCTGACGATGATCGCGCGCGACGATGTCGATGCGATCATCTGCCTGCGCGGTGGCTACGGCGCTGGTCGCCTGCTCAACGCCCTCAACACGCCGGAGCGGCTGGCGCGACTGCGGGAACTCGCCGATCGCCCGCCGAAGGCGATCGTCGGCTTCTCCGACATCACCATGATCCACGCGCTGATCGCGCGCGAGTTGGGCTGGACCACGTTCTACGGCCCGGTCGTCACGTCGTTCAAGGGCGCGACCGACTACACCATCGCCGCCTTCCGCCGCGCGCTGATGGAGACGGTGCCATTCGACATCCCGCCCGACCCCGACGATCCGTATGTCGAGACGATCGTGCCGGGGGTCGCCGAGGGGCCGCTGGCTGGCGGCTGCCTCGCGCTGCTGATCTCCCTCCTCGGCACCCCCTGGGAGCCGGACCTCGCGGGCAGGCTCTTCTTCTTCGAGGATGTCAACGAGGAGCCCTACGCGATCGACCGGATGCTGACGCATCTGCTGGCCGCCGGGAAGATGCAACGCTGCGCGGGGATCGTCATCGGCGAGCTCGCCGCGTGCAAGCAGCGCACCCCGACGAACACGCTGCACCTGGGCGACATCTTCGACGACCTGATCCGCCCGCTCGGCATCCCGACGATCTATCACCTGCCGATCGGCCACGGCAAGCACATCGCGACCCTGCCGCTCGGGGTCCGCGCCCGCCTCGACGCGACCGCGCGGACGTTGCAGATCCTCGAACCGGGCGTCAGTTGAGCGTCGACCGGCGCGCTTGACGGCCACGCGGTGCCCCTCTACACTGCTGCCACGGGTCACAGGAGCAACGGTGTGGCACTCCAGCAAGCGGGCGGGGGCGCTGAGCGATGCCAGAGAAAAGATCGTGGTGGCGCGTACTCGCCATCCTGCCCCTGATCGCGGCGACGCTCGGGATCGCCAGCGTCGTGCGCGATTGGCGCGAGCCGGAGACGCTGATCACTATCGCGCCCCTGCCGACCGAGGCCGGGAGTGTCACCGTCTATGTCGGCGGGGCGGTGGCGCGGCCGGGTCTCTACACCTTGCCGAGCGGCGAGCGGATCGAGGCCGCGATCATCGCGGCGGGCGGGCTGGCAGCGGAGGCTGACCCGGACGGCCTCAATCGCGCGCTACGCCTCCGCGGCGAGGCGCAGATCGTCGTCCCGCGCAAGGGCGAGCCGACCGCCACCCCGGCGCGCGCGGCACCGGCAGCACCCCAATCGACCGTCGGCACCGCAGGTCGGGCCACCCCGGCGACCGCGATCTCCGGCCCGATCAACGTCAATACCGCCGGGGTGGCCGAGTTGGCGCAATTGCCGGGGGTCGGCCCCAAGCTGGCGCAGGCGATCATCGACTATCGCGCGGAACACGGCCCGTTCGCCGGCCCGGACGATCTCGCGAGGGTGCAGGGGATCTCTGAGCGGATGGTCATCAGCTGGGCGGCGGTGCTGACGTTCGCGCCCTGAGCGCACGCGCCAGCACGCGAAGGCCGCGCCGGGCTTGACGCCAGGGGGGGCGCTTGCTATACTTCCCTCTGCCGTCATCGCGATGCTGGGACGCAGCGGGACGACGACAGGCCGAAGTGGCGGAATCGGCAGACGCGCTACGTTCAGGGCGTAGTGTTCGCAAGGACGTGGGAGTTCAAGTCTCCCCTTCGGCACCCACCCATCGTTGCCCGCGTCGTGAGGCGCGGGCTGTACTTTGACAAGTGATCGCACGGCGCATGGTCAGCGATGACCGGCGCGAGGGAAGCGAGAAGGATGGTCGCTGGGTCGCCTTGTCGGCCCAGAGGAAAGTCCGAGCTGCACAGAGCGGGGTGCCTGGTGAAAGCCAGGGAGGCGGGCGCGAGTCCGTCGACAGTCCAGATTGGCGCGCCGACTTCGGTCGGGGCGAGAGCAACAGCGACGAAGGCCGTTCGGTCTTGATCGAGCGGAGTGAAAAGGGCAATCCTCCCTGCAGCAATCTCCGATTCAGCCGACAAAGACGGTGGCTCGCCGAGGCTGGAAGTCGAGAGCAGTCACGGAGGCGACGACGTGACCGGTGTTGCCTGGCAATGCCGAGAGAGATGACCATCAGAACAGAACTCGGCTTACTCTCTTTCTTCCCCCGCGTGCCACGCGTGCGGTCCGTCGCAAAGTGCATGGTGCCCATAGCTCAATTGGTTAGAGCGCCGGTCTGTGGAACCGGAGGTTACGGGTTCAATTCCCGTTGGGCACCCCGAGAGATTCCTAGCAGTAGCAAGGAAATACACGAAG
>CADCWN010000156.1 GCA_902806415.1 uncultured Thermomicrobiales bacterium
CGCTGGCGGGGGACGCGACGTTGCTGATCGACGCCGACCTGCGGCAGCCGTCGTTGCACCGCCTCTTCGGCACGGCGAACGATGCGGGGTTCGCCACCTACCTGAGCGGCGGCGGGGGCGGCGCGCTGCCGACCGTGGCGACCGGGGTGTCCAACCTGACCCTGCTGCCCGCCGGTCCGACCCCGCCGAATCCGGCCGAGTTGCTGGCGTCCGAGCGGTTCCGCGCGGCCCTGATCGCCGCGCGGGAGAGCGCGACGTTCGTGATCATCGACGCGCCGCCGGTGACGGCGCTGGCCGACGCGCTGGCGATCGCCGCCGTGGCCGATGGGACGCTGCTGATCGTGCGCGCGGGCCACACGCGCCGCCCGGCAGCGCAGCGCGCGAAGGAGCAACTGGGGCGTGTGGGGGCGCGGCTGCTCGGGGTGGTGCTGACGGATGCGAAGGTGGGTCGGGGGGAGTATCGGTACGGGTGAGTGGCGAGTGACGAGTGGGGAGTGACGAGTTACGGGTGACGAGGGGTCGAAGGTCGAAGGTCGAAGGTTGGGGTGCGCGAGGGGGGCGGAGGCCGAGGAGACGCGAGCCATCGCCAATGGGCATTGTGGTCGAGGGTAGCCCGGCCCGCGCCGAGGTTGTCTACAGACGTGGGTGGCGAGGCCGACGTGCGGGCGTATGCAATACGCCCCTACAACCGGTGGTGGTCGGTATCCGGCAAGCGTGGTCAGCGTCCCTGACGCCAGGGACGCCGCGCGCCGGTGGTGTGTGGCAACGCGATCGGGCGTGCGGGCGTATGCAATACGCCCGCACGTCGGTCGCCCACCAACGTCTGCAGACAACCTCACCGCTGACGGGCGTGGGCGGCGCACATCGATGTGACTCACGCGTCTTTCCCTCGGTTCGTCAGTGCCTATGCGTCGGTGTTGAGTTCTTGGGCGATCAGGGTGCGGAGGGTGTCGCGCAGGCGGCGGTAGGCGGCGCGGCGGGCGGCCTTATCAGGCCCGGTTGCTGTCGGGTCTTCGACGCACCACACCAGGTGCCGACCGGCACCTCGGACGATTGGTCAGGTTGTTCAGGTCGGGACGCAGAGGGTGATCGCCAGGTCCACCGCGCCCGGCGTGGTCTCGCGGGTGAGCATGGGGAGGTTGGAGGGAGCGGGGAGGCCGAGTTCGGCCAGGGTGAGCGCCACGTCGGGCGACGGGTCCGGCGCGGCGACGTTCTGGAGGGTGACGGCGATCGTCTCGGGGGGGAGTTGGCCGAGCAGTCCCGCCGCGAGGAGGGTCGCCTCCGGGTTCCCCGCCGAGAAGAACAGCACCCGCAACGGTGATCGCGCCATCTTTCCCACCTCCTGTCGCGCCAGTATAGCGCTGATCGGGGTACGTCGGCAGCGGGCGGGGTGGCGCGACCCGCTGGGCGCACGGGGCGTGGTACGATGCGAGCGCGATGGTGTTCGTGGGGTGCGCGGGCGGCGGCGGCGACCCTTATGCGGGGGGTGAGCGGTGGGCGAGTGGGCTAGCTGGCCGGATGGGGAGGTGCTGAGCGACGGGATGCCGATTCACTACTACCGGGTCGGCGACCGCTCGAAACCGGCGGTGGTGCTGCTGCACGGCTTCACCGACTTCGGGCTCTGCTGGGCGCGGCTGGCGACCGATCTGGCGACCGACTATGACCTGATCATGGTCGATGCGATCGGGCATGGGCGCTCGGGCGGGACGGGGCGCGGCTTCCGGGGGCGGGCGGGCGGCGATGTGCTGGCGGTCATCGCCGGGCTGGGGCTGGACCGGCCCGCGATCATCGGCCACTCGATGGGGGCGGGGACGGCGGCGGGGGTCGCGGCGGAGGCGCCCGATACGATTCGCGCGCTCGTGCTGGAAGATCCCGGCTGGCGGGATGCCGTCGCGACCTCGACCGAGGCCGGGGTGACGGGCGCGCCGACGGGGAGCCGCGCCGCGCTCGGGAGCCCGTCGTGGATCGACTGGGTCAAGGGATTCAAGGCGTTGAGCGCGGAGGAGCGTTACGCGCGGGCGGCGATCGAGCGCCCGGAGTGGGCGGAGGCGGAGCGGCTGCCGTGGGCCGACGCGAAGGCGCTGCTGGATCTGGCGGTCTTCGACGAGCCACGTGCGACCGGGCCGACGCCCTGGCGCGAGGTGGCCCGGCGGATCAGTTGCCCGACGCTGCTGCTCACCGCCGACCCGGCGCGCGGCGGGATCGTCACGCCGGGGGTGGCCGAGGAGGCGCTGGGGTATTGGCGGGAGGGCCGGGTCGTCAACCTGCCCGGCGCGGGGCACAATATTCGGCGCGAGGCGTATGGGCCGTCCCTGGCGGCGGTGAGCGAGTTTTTGGGGAGTAATCGGTAGTCGAGTCGTCAGTCGTCAGTCGTCAGTAGTAGCCTGAAGGTCATAAATTAGTGGGCGAGTGGGGCGTCGGCGATGTGCCGGACGGCCACGAGGCTGCTCGCCCCGCGAGGTGCGGGCGGGCAAAAAAGAGCCAGCCCTGGTCGCTGGGGTACCGACCGGGCCGGCCAGAGGGATATCGGAGGTGACATCGAGGTGGTTTGCCCCGCCACAATCGCTCGCGGTGCGATTCGCCGCGCGCGACAACGTTGTCCGCGCACGTCCCTCGGCGGGGCAAGAGGCCGCGATGAAGTTTGCTCCCCAGTTAGTGTCAATGATACCGGATCAGACCGGTCGCGTCAATCGGTGGGCGGGAGAGCGGTCGGCGGTCAGCGGTCAGCTTTCAGCGAGGAACGGGGACGAATGGCCGCCCGCCGCCCGCTGATGGCTGATAGCTACCCCCCGGCGGCGCGGAGGGTGTGGTGCCAGCGTTCGAGGCGGGCGCGGGCGGCGGCGTAGATGGTGTGGGTGCGCGGGTCCGGTTCGTAGGTGCGGCCGAGGGCGACCGGGGCTTCTTCTAGGCGGGCGATCGCGCCGATCCCGAGGAGGGCGATGATCGCGGCCCCGCGCGCCGATGCTTCCGGCTCGGCGGAGGCGATCAGCGGGTGGCCGAGCGAGTCGGCGATGATCTGCGGCCAGACCGGCCAGTGGCCGAGCGCCCCGCCGCTGATCACGATCTGGTGGGGGTCGGTGACGAGCGGGCGCAGCAGTTCGTGGACGAGGGCGAAGCGCTGCCCGACCGCCTCCAGCCCCGCTCGCAGGATCGCCAGCGGCTCCGTCTCCAGGGTCAGGCCGAGGATCGCGGCGGTGGCGCGCGGATTCCAGTCGGGGGTGCGCTGCCCCGCCCAGAACGGCAGGATGGTGAGGCCGTGGCCGTCGGGCGGCAGGGTCGCCACGCGCGCCGCCGCGTCGTCCGGCAGTTGCAACGCCCCGCGCAGCCAGTCGGCCACGCCGCCGCCGTTGCTCAGCGCGCCGCCGAGGATGAAGCGCTGCCGGTCGAGCCGGTAGCACCAGACCTGCGGGGGGATCGCCACGGTCGGCGCGTGGACGATGACGCGCATGACCCCCGAGGTGCCGACGCTCAGCGCCAGCCGCCCCGGCGTGACGCAGCCGCTGCCGACGTTGTTGCAGGCGCCGTCGCCGACGGCGGGGAACCAACGCGCCCCGGCCAGCGCGGGCCAGCGCGCCGCCCACTCCGGGCGGAGCGGCGGCAGGGCCTCGTCGCGGTCGATCAGGTCGGGCAAGGCATCGCGCGCGAGGCCGAGATGGTCGAGCAGGGGGGCGTCCCAGTCAGCCCGGCCCTGGTCGAGCAGGCCGGTCCCGGAGGCCATCGCCACGCTGCACGCGCCGCTGCCGGTCAGGCGGCCGAGCAGGTACTCGCCGTAGCCAAGCCAGCGGGTTGTCCCGATGGTGAGGTCGGGGCGAATCCCGGCCAGCCAGCGCAGCTTCGCGGGCCAGTAGCTGGTGTGGATGACGCAGCCGGTGCGGTCGTGGAGGGCGGCCTCGTCGAGCTCGCCGCGCAGGGCGTCCACGGCGGCGGCACTGCGGTCGTCGGCCCAGGAGTAGACCGGCGTGAGCGCCCCGCCGTCCGGCCCGACGGCCAGCAGGCTGTGCCAGAAGCAGGAGACGCCGACCGCCGCGATCTCGCCCGCCAGCGCCCCCGCCTCACCCAGGATCTCGTCGATCACCGCGACCGCGACGCCGAACAGCGCCTCGGGGTCGCCTTCCACGCCGCCATCCGCCGTGAGGGTGAGGTCCACCTGGGTCTGCGCGAGGAGGCCCGGCACCGCGCGCCCCCGCGCGTCAAAAATCATCGCCCGCGTCGAGGAGGTCCCCACGTCGAGCGCGAGGACCAGGGGCAGGGTCGGCACCGCCCCTGCCTGCGTTGTGTCGTCCGGTCGCGCCGCGCCCATCGCCCTTCCCCCCTATCCGCGCCCACCCGCGCGCGTCGCGGCAGTGTACCATTGGGGCGAGTGGCGAGTGGCGAGTGGCGAGTGGCGAGTGGCGAGTGGGAGGGGTGGTGCGGGGAAGGGGGCGTGACCTGGGGAGGTGGGGTGATCGTGGGGTTGAAACGGTCATGTAGACCGCGCTCCTCGCCGCCTCGAACCCGATGTGGTCTGGGTAGATGGGAGATCCGTGGGGTTGAAACCGCGCCTGGGGGTGCCTGCGGGCACCACGAATCCTGTGACCCGACAC
>CADCWN010000157.1 GCA_902806415.1 uncultured Thermomicrobiales bacterium
ACGTTGAGGGTCCAGAAGTCGCGCCGCGTCCGGTGCCGCAGGTGGATGCCGTGCCAGGCGGGGATATGGACCAGCGCGTCGCATCCCTCCGCCGCCTCGGCCAGGGCGTGCGGCGCGAGGAGGTCGCCCGTGACCCAGCGGCAGTCCGGCGGTGGCTCGCTCACCGGCCGCTGCAGGTCGAAGCAGACGACCTCGTGGCCCCGAGCCGCCAGGTGGGGGGCCAGCTGGCGCCCGAGGCTCCCGGCGGCGCCGACGATCAGGATACGCATCGCGTTGCCTCCCCATTGGTGTGCCCCCGGCGAGCGTCCCGCGACCACCCTCTCCGGACCCCGCGAGGGATGTCGTGGCTGGCGCGTATGTCCAGGGCCAGCTTCTGGCGCCCTTGCGCCCGGACTGCCAGAATATCACACCGGATGGACTAAACGGCCAGAACAGGCGTCAAATCAGTTGGCATGAGATCCGATAGCTCGTGCAATCGAGGGGACAATCAGCTAGTGCTTCTCGTCGCGCGAGGCAGGGCGAAAGACGACGGTGCCGACGAAGTGTACAGGTAGTGCGTCGCGATTCTCGTAGCTATGGGGCCGATCTCCGGGAAGGCGAGCGGCGTGCTCTGTCGGCACGCGCAGCACGGTTTCGTCGATTTGCAGGGTGAGGATCCCCGCGAGAACGACCAGCAGTTTCTGCGTGCCCGGTGGCTCGGCTTTTGCCGCGAATGTTTCACCGGCTGTGAGTCGCCATTCCCACATCTCCACGTCGCCGCGCGGCGCGAGTGCCACCGCGAGCCGCGCGGCGCTGTCGGGATGCGTGCCGCGCCAGACGACCGGCATCGCCTCGGGGGCGATTATCTGCGCCTCCCCCAGCGGTGCAGGGAGGCCGACGATCGCCGGAAAGCCGACGCCGAGCGCTTGTCCCAGACGATCGAGGGTGGCAATACTCGGGTTCGTCGCGCCTCGCTCGATCAGGATCAGCATCCGGCGGCTGATTTCTGCGGCGTTCGCCAGCGCATCGAGCGTCATCCCGCGCGCACGGCGATACTGGCGTACGTTGCGGGCGACCGTATGTTGAAGTGTCTCAACCTGGGCCATCGATCCCTCGAAGTGCAGTATACTGCACCTTAGCGTTTAGTGCAATATAATGCACCCTAACTCTCGGCGCGGTTGACTGAGCGAGATTGTAGTCAACGCTGATGAATGGTGTAAAGTCGCGTGGTAAGGGATAGGTATGGTGATGCTGGGTCTGCGGTCACGAAGCGCCGAGCGTAGCAATTCGCTCCTGGCGACCATACCCGCGCCAGCGCAGGTGCTGCTGGCAATCATCTCGGTGCAACTGGGTGCGGCACTGACGAAGGGGCTTTTCGCGGCGATCGGCCCCGCCGGGGCGGTCTTCCTGCGCGCAGCTTTCGGGGCACTGGTCCTCCTTGCCTTCTGGCGACCACGGTTAGCGGGGCATACGCTCGCTGATCGCGCCACGGTAGTCGCTTTTGGCCTGGCGCTCGCGGGAATGAATCTCGCCTTCTATCTGGCGCTCGAACGTCTCCCGCTCGGCGCGGCCGTGACGCTCGAATTTGTCGGCCCACTAGGCGTGGCGCTGCTCGGCAGTCGCCGCGCATTGGATCTCCTCTGGGGGTTGCTGGCGGCTGGCGGAATTATTCTGCTGGGACCGCTCGATGGGAGTCTCGACCCGCGTGGCGTCGCCTGGGCGCTGCTGGCCGGTGCGCTCTGGGGGGCCTATATCCCGCTCAGTGCGCGAACCGGCCGCGCCTTCCCCGGCGTGAGCGGACTTGCCCTGGCGATGGGTGTGGCGGCGTTGCTGGTGGCACCGTTTGGGCTGGCAGTGGGCGGACTGCGCCTACTCGACGCCCGCATCCTGCTCTTCGGGCTGGGCGTGGCACTCCTATCCTCGGCGCTCCCGTACACGCTCGAACTGGCGGCGCTGCGGCGCCTTCCGGCGCGCACCTTCGGCATCCTGTTGAGTCTGGAACCGACCGCTGCCGCTCTGATCGGCGCTGTAGCCTTGGGGGAAACGCTGTCTCCGCGCGCGCTCCTCGCGATCGGCCTCGTCGTCGCCGCCAGCGTCGGCGCGACAATGGGTGCGCAACGTCCAAAGGGTAGCGGTCCTACCACGCCAACACCAAGCCCACACAACTCCCGCACATCGACCGCGACAACTGAGGAAGTCGCCTAACCATGGGCCTTCTTCAGCATCGGCAGATATTTCTCGCTCAGGTCCGCGAGGTGGTAGTTGAAATGGCCGGCGAGGATGTAGATCAGGGCGCGCACGCTGACTTCGACCCCGCTGGCAATCCCGCGCCGCTGGCTGGCTGCGGTGGTGAGGGAGTGGAAGGCGAGGAGATTCGCGCGGCGCAGCAGGGCCAGTTCTTCCAGCAGATCGGCCAGCGGGCGCGCCCCGAAGTCGGCCTCGCGCACGTAGTCATCCTGATCGAAGCCGGGGAGTGGTGCCCGCTCACCGCGCGAGAAGCAGACGGCGCGGAAGGAGAAGAGGCGCTCGGCGTCGCCCAGGTGCCCGATGATCTCCTTCAGCGTCCACTCGCCCGGCGCGACGCTTGTCCCCGCCTGCTCATCGCCCACACCTCGCAACAGCCGCGCCAGTTCGTCGTGCTGCCCCGCCAGCAGGGCGAGAATGTCGCCCTCGGGTACGCGCCCAACATAGTCGGCATAGTACGAGCCGTATTCGTCGGTGCCGGGACGGGCAATGTTAGGGTTCATGCTGCTCCTCCGAAGCGAGTCGTGAGTCGTGGGTCGTGAGTCGCGAGAAGGCCCGCTGACAGCGATTGCCTTACTCGCGGCACCGCGCCACTCACGACTCACGACCCACGACTCACGACTCTTATCCCACCGCCACGCGGCGCTTCTGCCATTTGCCGGTGCGATAGCGCGCCCAGTTCAGCAGACTGAGGACGACCGTGTCGATCACCCACCCGGCGTAGACGCCGACCAGCCCGAAGCCGAGGGTGATGCCGAGGAGCCAGGCGACGGGCAGGCGCACGAACCACATCGCGGCGGCGGTGGTGAACATCGGGTAGCGCGTGTCGCCCGCGCCGCGCAGGCTCCCGGCGAGGACCATCCCGAACGCCTGGCCGGGCTGCGAGAAGGCGATCACTTTCAGCGCCGCCGCGCCCTGCACGACGATCTCCGGGTCACTGGTGAAGAGGGTCATGATCCAGGGGCCGCCGAAGAAGAAGACGAGACCCATCGAGCCCATCCAGGCGAGGCAGGAGCGCATCGCGAACCAGGACGCGCGCCCGGCGCGGACCGGGTTGTTGGCACCCAAGCTCTGGCCGACCAGGGTCATCGCGGCCATCGAGAAGCCGAAGCCGGGCATCATCGAGAAGAAGGCGATCTGCTGCGCGACCTGCTGCGCCGCCGCGACCGTCGTGCCGAGCCGGAAGACGATCACGCTGAAGATCAGCATCCCCCCGGCGCGGAAGAGGGACTCGAACATCGAGGGCAGGCCGATATTGAGGAGGCGGCGGAACGGTTCGAGGGCCGGTCGCCAATCGTGCCAGCCGCGCAGGCAGATCGAGCCCCCCGGTCGGAAGAGGAAGAACAGCAGGACGACGCAGCCGATCCCGCGCGCTGCCGCCGTCGCCAGTCCCGCGCCGATCACGCCGAGTTCCGGGAAACCGAATTGGCCGAAGATCAGCGGGTAGCCGACCGCGAGGCTGGCGATCAGGGTGACGAGCGTGACCAGCATCGGCGTGCGAGCGTCGCCCGAACCGCGCATGACCCCGCCCGCCACGAAGGTGGTCACGATGAAAATCCCGCCGAGCGAGAAGGCGCGCAAATAGCTGGAGCCCGCCGCGACGACATCCGGCTGCGCGCCCAGCAACTGAATCGCCCGCGGGGCGAAGGCGAACCCGAGGGTGCCGACGAGGCCACCGATGATCAGGCCGAGGACGAGCGACTGCTTGGCGGCGCGACTCGCGGCCTCGCGGTTGCCCGCCCCGGTGGCGTGCGCGACGAGGACCGTCGTGCCCATGCTGAGGGCGAAGAATCCGGCCATCGCGACCATGATCAGGCTGTTCGACGCCCCGACCCCGGCGATCGCCGCCGAGCCCAATTGCGCGACCATCAGCACCAGCAAGATGTTGAAGAGGCTCTGGAGCATATTTTCGAGGATCGACGGCCAGGCCAGGCGGAAAACCAATTTGCGGATCGCCGCCGGGGAATCGTCCCGGATCGGCTCGGACTTGCCGCCCGGGTTCGGGGCCATCTGCGGTCGGGCGCTCGTGGGTCGCGCGATCATCGCTTTGCTCATCGACTGGCTCCTCGGCGGCGAGCGGTCCCCCGGCGCAATAGCGCACCACCCCTAACGATGCAGTATCGCACACTCGTTGTCGGGATGTGCGGCTGTTGCATCGCCGCGCAAGGAGTATGGGCGGGAGAGGCGGGCGGTTGAACCCCGAGCGTAGTCTCAGGGTTCAACCGCCCGCGGTGCGCATCAGCCCCGCCCACCCGCGCCGATCCGTCTACGCCCGCGCCTGGATCGCAACCGCCGGTGTGGCGGCATCGAGCGACGCGACACGCTTCTCGCGCTCGATCCGCAGGGCCAGGATGCCGCCGATGACGGCGAGGCCACCGGCGATCAGGAAGGCGCTGGTGTAGCTGCCAAAGATGACGCGCAGGAGTCCGCTGAGGTAGGCGGCGGAGGCCGCGCCGACCTGATGCGCGCAGAAGACCCAGCCGAAGACCACCCCGACCGAGCGCCGCCCGAAGATGTCGGCCACCAGTGCGGAGGTTGGCGGCACGGTGGCGATGTAGTCGAGGCCGAAGAAGACCGCGAAGATCACCAGACCGGGGAAGCTGGTGACGAATGGCAGGAGGAAGAGCGACAGCCCCCGGAAGATGTAGTAGCAGGCGAGGAGTTTGCGCGGGTCGATCCGATCGGTCAGGAAGCCGGAGCAGATGCTGCCGACGAAATTCATCCCGCCCATGATTGCCAGCACGCCGGCGGCGGTCCCCTGCGGGATGGCGTGATCGATCGAGTGGGGGATGAAGTGGACCCCGACCACGCCGTTGGAGGAGGCCCCGCAGATGAAGAAGCTGATGCTAAGGAGCCAGAACTCGGGGACGCGGATGGCGCGTGCCATCGTCTGCCCCATGCTCAGCGCGGCGGAGGACGCGCCCGGTGCGGGACCGCCATACGGCTCCAATCCGAGATCGGACGGATTGTCCTGCATCAGCAGGAAGACCGGCGTCAGGATGACCAGGGTGATGATCCCGAGGACGACGACGCTGCCGCGCCAGCCCATCCGCTCGACCAGGCCGATCAGGAGGGGCGTGAAGATCATTTGCCCCGCCGATGTCGCCGCGCCGAAGAGGCCGAGGACCAGGCCGCGCCGGGTCGTGAACCAGCGGTTCGCGACGGTCGCCCCTAGCACCGCCGCGGCGACGCCGGTGCCGATCCCGCTGAGGACGCCCCAGAGGAGATTGAACTGCACGAGGTTGGTCATCCCCGCGCTGAGGATCGCGCTCGCCCCGCTGACCGTCAGGCCGAAGAGCATCAGCTTGCGCGGGCCGAAGCGGGCCATCAGCTGCCCGCCGAATGGCGCGGCGAAGCCGAAGAGGAGGAGCCCGACCGAGACGGCGAACGAGATCGCCGCGCGGTTCCACCCCAGATCGACCTCCAGCGGGTGGATCAGCACCCCCGGCGCGGAGCGGACGCCCGCCGAGATCAGCAGCGTCAGGAAAGTGACGCCGACGACGATCCAGCCGTAGTAGACCCGCCCGCCCAATAACCGCACCATCGTCAGCCCCCCCCGCCGCAATCCCTAAATCGTTTGCTTCGTTGTTCACCGCTGCAACGCCGGAAATCACGACGGTATTCCACGGCATTGCGCGGCTCTGCATGGTCAGCATAGGCCCTGGCTCGCTGGTCAGGAAGGGCCAATGTGGGGCGATTGGCGTAGGGCCATTGGGGGTGGGAGGGGAGTGGGCAGCTGAAGTGGCAGGCGGCTGAAGCCGCGCCTCGCGGGCCAGCGGCCACGAAGCCTCCCTTCGGAGGCTGGAACGATGCCACTCAATAGCCTGTCTGATCGGCACTGCCTGTTACCGTCTCCAGCCCGCGTAGGCGGGCTTCACGGCCGCAGGCCCGCGAGGCGCGGCTTCAGCCGCCTGCCGCCCATGCCCATGTAACGGCAGCGGGCCATTGCACGCCCTCGTCGGCTACAATCCCGCTGATGTTCGTCGGCGCTCGATCGCCATGATTCTCACGACTCACGACTCGCGACTCACGACTCCCCGGAGGGCGGATGATCTTCGAGACCGAGCGGCTGACCGTGCGCCCCTGGACTGCCGATGATGCGGCGGCGGCGTTCGCGATCTATCGCGATCCCGAGGTGACGCGCTACCTCGGCAACAGCCGCACCCACACCGAACTGGCCGATAGTGCCGCCTGGATCGCGCGGCTGGCGGAGCGCAACGCCGCCCTCACGGGAGGGCTCGGACTCTGGGCCGCGACCCTGCGCGAGGCCGACCGACCGATCGGCCTCCTCGCCCTGGCCCCGCTCGACGGCGGGTCGGAGATCGAGGTTGGCTATCACCTGGGCCGCGACTGGTGGGGCCGGGGGTATGCCACCGAACTGGCGCGCGGCGGCCTCGATTATGGTTTCGGAGGGCTCGGCCTGGGGCGGATCGTCGGCGTCACCTTCCCGGAGAATGTCGCCTCGCAGCGGGTGCTGCTCAAGGCGGGATTGCGGCATGAGGGGCGCGGGAGCTATTACGGCCACGAATTGGAATACTTCGCGCTCGACGCCGCAGATCGCGCGCGACCGGGGCGGGGCTAAGCCTGGCGCCACCGGCTCCGTGCGATGATCGCTCCGTCACGCTGACGCTCTCGGGCAGGCTGCGGGCACGGTATGCCCGCCTCAGGGTGGGTGATGGCGTCCTGGTCGAGCTTTCGCCCTTCGACCAATCGCGCGGACGGATCATCGGGCGCGATACAGCGGCTGATGAAGATTCCGACGGGGCACCGCTTATGTCCCGCTAACTAACGACAGCATTAGCGGACGCTTCGTTGACCAACCGCCGCCCACCGCCCGCCCATCAGCGCCTCTTGTCGCAGCGCGTGATCAACGAGGACCAGCGCGGCCATCGCCTCGACGACCGGGACGGCGCGCGGCAGGACGCAGGGGTCGTGGCGACCGCGCCCCTTGAGGGTCGTCTCCTCGTGGCTGCGGCTGACGGTGCGCTGCTCGTGCATGATCGTCGCGGTCGGCTTGAAGGCGACGCGAAAATGGATCGACTCGCCGTTGCTGATCCCGCCCTGCACGCCGCCGCTGCGGTTGGTGCGCGTCCGCACGCGGTCGCCGTCCAGGTAGAACTCGTCGTTGTGCTCGGTGCCGGTCAGTTCCGTGCCGCCGAAGCCGGAGCCGATCTCGAAGCCCTTGGTCGCGGGGAGGCTCAGCATCCCCTTCGCCAGATCGGCCTCCAGGCGGTCGAAAACCGGCTCGCCCCAGCCGGGGGGACAGCCGCGCGCGGCGCAGCCGATCACGCCGCCGATCGAGTTGCCGGCCTTGCGGGTTGCCTCGACTAGCGCGATCATCCGCGCGGCGGCGTCCGGGTCGGGGCAGCGGATCGGCGTGCGCTCCACGTCGGCCAGCGCCACCGTCTCCGGGTCGCACTCGACGCCGATCGCCCCAACCCGCGCCACCCAGGCGACGATCTCCACGCCGTACCGCTCGCGCAGCAGCTTCTTGGCGATCGCGCCCGCCGCGACCCGCCCGGCGGTCTCGCGCGCGCTGGTGCGCCCGCCGCCGCGGGGGTCGCGTGTGCCGTACTTGGCGTCGTAGGTGTAGTCGGCGTGGCTCGGGCGGTATTTCTCCGCGATCTCACTGTAATCACCCGAACGCTGGTCCTGATTGGGGATGAGCATACTGATCGGGGTGCCGAGGGTCTGCCCCTCGAAGACGCCGCTGAGCAGGCGCACCGTGTCCGACTCTTTGCGCTGCGTGACGAGGTGGCTCTGACCCGGCGCGCGCCGGTCGAGTTCCGGCTGGATGTCGGCCTCGGACAAGGCGAGCAGGGGCGGGCAGCCGTCCACCACCGCGCCGATCGCGCCGCCGTGCGATTCCCCCCACGTCGTCACGCGGAAGAGGTGTCCGAAGGTGTTGCCCATGCGTGGTGCCTCCTCGGGGAGTCGTGAGTCGTGAGAACTGACTGCCAACGGCGATCAGCTCGGTCATCCGGCAGTCGCTACTAGCGAGTTCTCACGACTCACGACTCACGACTCTCTTCCAGCCGAGTGCCGTAGATCGTGTAGTCGCTCCCGCCGGCGCGGCGGAAGCCGTAGCGTTCGTAGAGGTGCTGCGAGCGGATATTGTCGGCCTGGGTGCTGAGGCCGACGCGCCGCGCGCCGAGATCGCTGAGGCGGCTGATCGCGAAGTTGAGGGCATCGAGCCCGTAGCCGGTCCCCTGGCGGGTCGGCAGGACGGCGATCCGGTCGAGGTGGCCCCAGCCCCGGTAGGAGGTGAGGCCGACGTAGGCGACCGGCGTGCCATCTTCTTCGTAGGCCAGGTAGATTTCGACGCCATAGAGTGAGGCGTAGGTGGTGAACTCCGCCGAACTGTTCCACCACATCCAGGGGAAGGCGGCGTGATCGACCTGGAGGAGATCGGCCTGCATGGCGGGCGTCACCGGCACGAAGCGCAGGCGACGCCCCTCCGGGATGCCGCGCGGGATCCGGGGCAGTTCGTAGATGATGATATGTTGCAGCATCTCGAAGCCGATCCGGCTGTAGAAGCTGTCGCGTCGCCCCTCGTACTGATCGAGCATCACGACCAGCCGCAGCCCGCGCTCGCGGCAGCCCGCGACCATCGCCGCGACCAGATCCTCGCTGCGGAGCTTGCCGTTCAACTCCTGAATGACCGCGATCTCGTCGCGGTGTCGCCACGGCCCACCAATCAGGTAGTCGTTGCTCGACGGTATCCACCAGGAGCGGCCCGGATAGGTGAGGAGGTGCTGCTCCAATTCGCGCGCGGTGAAGGCGCTGCTCCAGCCGAGCGAGAGGCGCGCGACATCGCGCGGCCCCAGGGGCACCGGTGCCTCATCCGCCGCGCCGTTGGGCGAGCGATTAAATCCGATCGGTCTCATCGGCGCACACCCGGCCTGGATGCCACACTCATCGCTCGATCCACGCGCCATCCAATTCCAGCACCCCCAGCGGGGTGAGCGGCAGCCCCTTCACATGGGGCTTGACCAGGGTGTAATCGATCGAATGATAGGCGGGGATGATCACGGCGTCGTCGAGGATGATCCGCTGCGCGTCGAGGTAGAGGGCGCGGCGGCGGGCCGGGTCGCGCTCCCCGGCGGCGGCGGCGAGGAGGCGATCGACCTCGGGATTGCTGTAGCCGGTGTGGTTCTCGCCGCTGCCGGTGCGGAAGAGGAGCGCCAGGAAGTTCTCGGGATCGGGGTAGTCGGCGATCCAGGTGATCTCGAAGGCGGGGTAGGCGCGGGCGCTCAGCCCTTCGAGGTATTCCGGCCAATCGACGCTGACCACTTCCAGCGGCACGCCAAGGTCCCGCGCATAGACTTTGCGCAGCGTGACCGCGAGGGTGCCGCCGACCCCGTAGATGCTGGCGCGGGGCAGGGAAGCGGCCCCACCGTAGCGCGACGAGGCGAGGGCGGCGCGGGCCGCCGCGAGGTCGTAGGGCAACGGCTGGCCGAGCCACGGCCCGCCGGGCATCGTCGGCGGCACGATCCCCGCCGCCTGCGCGGCTTTTCCTTCCAGGCTGACGGTCGCCAGCCGCTCGCGGTTGATCGCCTGGACGAAGGCGCGGCGCACCGCCGGGTCATCGTAGGGGGGGACCGTCACGTTGAAGCCGATGTAGGTCAGCGAGAGGGAGGGGGTGACGGTCAACTCGGCGCGCAGCGGGCTGTTCTCGACCAGCACGCGATCGGCGGAGGAGATCGGCACGCGCGTGAAGTCGATCCGTCCGCCCTCGTAGAGGTTCATCGGCGAACCCGCCGCCTGGCCGTAGAGGATCGTCACCCGCTCCAGCGTCGGCGCGCCGGCGTAGAAGCGCTCGAAGCGCCGCAGTCCGAGTTGATCGGCGGTGACGCGGTCGAGGATGAACGGGCCGCTGCCGTTGGCCTTGCGCGCCCAGGCGTTGCCCCCGGCGCGCACATTCGCCTCATCCACGATCGACGAGACCGGGTAGCTGAGTTTCATCAGGAAGTAGGCTTTCGGCGCGTCGAGGCGAATCTCGACCGTGCGCGCGTCGGTCGCGCGCACCCCCTGCAGCGTGGCCGCGCGGCCCGCGAGCTTGTCCTGCGCGCCGAGGATGTCGCCGAGGTAGGTCGCGCCGGGGAGTTGCGCGCCGCGTCCGCCGACGAGGGCCGGGTCGGTCGCCCGTTCGAGGCTGTACTTCACGGCTGTCGCGTCGATCGCCTTGCCATCGTGGAAGACCGCATTGGCGCGCAGGGTGAAGGTGTAGGTCTGGCCGTCGTCGCTGATCGCGATCCGCTCCGCGAGATCGGGGACGGCGTTCAGGTCGTCGTCGAGGCGCACCAGACCCCGGAAGAGTTGGCGCGCGAGGAAGCTCGAATTGGCGTCGCGGACGAGTGCGGGGTCGAAGGTCAACTCGGCGCTGCCGAGCGCGAGGGTCAGCCCCTGCTCGCCGCGCGGCGTGGGCCTGGTCGTGCGGCTCGGCGCGGTGAGGATCGGGCCGCCGACTCCGGCGGGTGGGGTGCCGGGCGTCGCCCCCACATCGCCGCCGACCGCGCTCCGCGTCGCCGCACCAACTGGCGTGGCGACGATAGCGGAGGCCGCTGCGCCGCTGATGTTCGTCGGCGCGGGGGGGGGACTTGCTGTCGTCGGTGTACTCGCCGCGCCACCGAGCGTGCAGGCACCGAGCGTGCTGAGCAGCAGCAGCGCGACGAGCAGGAGCATCGGCGTGGTGCGGCGCATTCGACTGTAACCGGTCATCTCGCCACGCTCACGCCGCACGCTGCTCCGAGGATTGCCGCCTGATCGCCCGCCGATCTGCTCGATTGTAGCAGCGCAGGAGAAGGGGACGCCAATCCAGGGGCGCGAAGGGGCCGGAAGGTTAAACCACAGAGCGCACAGAGCGCACAGAGACGAGGGGAGAGAACGAGAGAGGGACACAAATAAACCACAGAGCGCACAGAGCACTCAGAGAAAGGAGGGGAGAGAAGGACGAGAGGGATTTCGAGTCGGAGGCCCGGGCCTCTCCCCGCCGCTGCGGCGGCGACCCTCCCCTATAAGGGAGGGTGGGGATGGCTCCAGGCAATCGGATGGGTGGTGGCGAACGCAGCACCAAGACGGGGTTGTGCAAGGCACGCTTGACCCGAAGACCTAGCCGCCTCTGCTTCGCCCCTCCCTGGCTCCATCGTCTCTCCCGTCCTTGTCGTCCCTTCTCTCGTTCTCCTCTCGTCTCTTTCCGTTCTCTGGGCGCTCTGTGCGCTCTGTGGTTAAGTTTCGTCCCTCCCCCTCTCGGCTCCCCGCTCTCTGCGCGCCTCTGCGTCTCTGCGCCTCCGCGGTTAATATCCCCCGGTCTCGTCCCCGGTCGGCGGCTCACCAGTTGGTGAAGCTGCCGTCGGCGAGGCGCAGTTGGGGTAGCTCGGTCTGCCGGAAGGGGTAGCGCTTCGCCGCCTCGCGGTCGAATTCGATGCCGAGGCCGGGCGCGGTCGGCGGCAGCAGGTAGCCGTCCTCCCAGACCGGCTGATTGCGGATCACGTCGGTGAGGACCGTGCCGGTCTTCGCCGGTTGCTCCTGGACGCCGAAGTTCGGTGTCGCCAGGTTCAGGTGCAGGCACGCCGTCGAGGAGACCGGGCCGAGCGGGTTGTGGAGGGCGATCTTGATGTAGTGGGTCTCGCACCAGCCGGCGATCTTGCGGGCCTCGGTGAAGCCGCCCGCGATGCAGAGGTCGATCCGCGCGTAGTCGATCCACTCCTCCTCGATCAGCTGGCGGAACTCGTACTTCGAGGAGAAGTGCTCCCCCGCCGCCAGCGGCACGGTCGTCCGGGGGCGCAGGGTCTTGAACGAGTCGGGGTTCTCCGCCCGCAACGGGTCCTCGAT
>CADCWN010000158.1 GCA_902806415.1 uncultured Thermomicrobiales bacterium
AAGAAAGCGGGTCAATCGTCGAGGGCGTTGCTATACTCTCGCGCCCGCTATGGGGCGATGGAGCAGGACAAGGGAGGTGCCACATGGACCACTATGACGACCTCACCCCGCACGATTCCTTTTGAGCCGATGAGCAAGCGCCGTCGGGGTTTCCCTTCGGAGACGTGCGTGAAGCGCGGGGCGCGGCTTGTCCACGGCGACAAGGAACCACTCGAAAGGTTGGGTCGCGACGACCTCTGCCCCTGCGGCTCCGGACGTCGCTTTCAAACGCTGCTGCCTCGACTCCGGCCGCTACGACGGTGCCTTGCGCGACCACTACTTTTAGGGAATAGCTGAACGACAGTGGCATCAGACGCCCAAGAGGGCATGCCCCACCCCATCTCAACACTCCTTCCCGCAATCAAAGAAAACGCTTGGGCCACCCCCTCTCCTCGGATGAGGAGAGGGGGTGCCGAGGCGGGGGTGAGGGCCATCACTCCCAGCGCGGGATAATCCGACTCCCGAGCGCCACCGCCCAGGCATCGTCATCCCCCTCCACCAGGAAACGCGCGTACATCTCCCCGCTCGGCAAATCGAGGACGACGGCCCCGTCGCCGACCGGGCGCGCGACGATCTCCTGCCCGGCGAGGCGCACGAGCAGCCGTTCGTCGGCAACGTCGGTCACAAGCTGCTGCCCCTCGCCGCCGCGATACGTTCCGGCGTAGCGACGCAATTGCTCCGGCGGGTAGTCCGCCGCCCCGTACTCGACAAACGGCGTGGCGATCGGCAGATCGAGCAGGCGATTGAGCGGCGCGAGCGCGAGCCGATCGGCCGGTACATCGGCCAGGTTCGTCAGCGCGGCGGCGGTGTACCCGCGCCCCGGCGCGACGAGCACATGCGCCGCGATCCCCTTGCTCCCGCCGCCATGCTGGACGATCTTCACGCCGTGATAGTCCCGCCGGATGCCGAGGCCATAGCCGTAGCCCGCGCCCGGCCCGCCACCAGCCGTATGCGGCGTCAGCATCCGCGCGATCCCCGCCCCCGAGAGGAGACGCGCGCCGTCCGAGACACCGCCGGTGCGATAGATCTCCAGGTAGCGCAAGAGTTCCCGCGCGGTCGTGTTCAGCCCGCCCGCCGGATACCAGAGCGGCACGTAGCTCGGCTGCGGCGCGGGCAGGATCACGCGCCGCCCGTCGGCCTCACGGGCGGCGTGCAAGGTCGCCACGTCCACGCGACCGGTCAGCATTCCCCGATCGAAAGTGCTGCGCGCCATCCCGAGCGGGTCCAAAATCTGCACTCGTAGGTAGTCGGCATACGTCCGGTCGCTCGCGCGCTCAACGATCGCGCCGAGGAGCGCGAAGCCCTCGTTGCAGTAGCTGAACCGCTCGCCCGGCGCGCCGAGCGGGGCGAACTCCGATTCGGCGATGAACGCGAGGAGGTCGTCGGCGTTGTCGAGCGGCGGATGGTCCGCGAACCAGGACGGGGGCGGCGTGGCGAACGGATCGCCCGCCGTCGCCCGCGCCAGCGCGAAGAAGCGCGACGGCAGCGGCGGCAACCCGGCGGTATGGGTCAGGAAGTGGTGCAGGGTCGTGGCGCGCGTCCCCGCCGCGTCGGGCGTGCGATAGGCGGGCAGATAGCGGACGACCGGATCATCGACCGCCAACTTCCCCGCGTCGGCGAGTTGCATGATCGCCAGGGCGGTGAACCCCTTGGTGACCGAGGCGACCCCGAAGATCGTGTCCGGCGTGATCGCGTCCTCAGTGCCGACCTCGCGTGTCCCGAAACCCTCGGCAAAGACTTCCGCCCCCTCGCGCGCCACGGCCAGCGCCACCGCCGGAATTTCGTGCCGCGCCATCGTCTCGCGCGTGAACTCGCGCACCTCCGCCACCCAGGCCGCTTCCGCCATTGTGCCTCCTCCCGCCCGGTAGTCCGTAGTCGGTAGTCCGTAGTCGGTAGTAGGTTCTCGCTTGGAGCGCCCAGGTGTCAAGCAAATACCTCGCCGCTGCCAGCAAGATTCTACGGACTACCGACTACGGACTACCGACTACCGACCGCCAACCGTATCGCGCTATACTGCGGGGACGAAACGAGGGTTCGTGCCGACGGGGGCGCGCGGGCGTCCTGGTCGGCGGCACGACGAGGGAGGGATACGATGGGCCTGATCAGCAGGGCGGCGGTGCTCGACGGGGTGCGGGGCAAGTTCTCGATCATCGAGCAGTCGGTGCCCGATCCGCAGCCTGGCAGCCTGATTCTTAAGCAGGATCTCTGCGGCATCTGCGGCACCGATGTCCACGTCTATCAGGGGCACATGCCGGTGCCGAACCCGACGGTCCTCGGGCACGAGATCGTCGGCACGATCGCGATGCTCGGCGAGGGGGTGACCCACGACAGCACCGGGCGACCGGTCAAGGAGGGCGATCTGATCGGCCTCAAGCCGGGGATCGCGAACAACGACGACTTCTTCGGCACGATCGCGCACCAGCCGAGCCTCTCACCCGGCTGGGGTGCCTACGGCTTCGCGGCACCGAATCTCACCAAGCAGATGCCGCTGGCCGTGACGGGCGGCTACGCCAGCTATCAGTGGGTTGTGCCGGGCGCGAAGTTCTACCAGATGAACGCCGATCCGGTCGCCTCCTCGATCCTCGAACCGCTGGCTGTCGGGCTGCACGCGGCGGGCAAGGCGCGCTACGCGATCGGTGACACAGTGGTGATCCAGGGTGCGGGACCGATCGGGCTGATGTGCCTCGTCGGCGCGAAGGAGCTGGGGGCGCACAAGACAATCGTGATCGGCGCGCCGGCCGATCGCCTTGAGTTCGCGCGCGAGCTCGGCGCCGACGTGACGATCGACATCACGGAGGTCACCGACCAGGTTGAGCGCGCGCAGATTGTCCGCGATGCCTCGACGCACGGCTACGGCGCGGACATCGTGATCGAGGCGACCGGCGTCCTGGCCGCGCTGCCGGAGGGGTTCGGGCTGCTGCGGCGCGGCGGGCAGTACGTCACTTGCGGCCACTTCACCAATGTCGGCGACGTGCCGCTGAACCCCTTCGCCCACTTCACCTTTAAGCAGATCTCGCTCTTCGGCGTCTGGGCCTCCGCGCACGAGCATTTCGTCCAGGCCCGCACCCTGATCGAGCGTGGAGCCTACCCGTTCGCCAAGTTCGTCTCGCACCAGATCCCGCTCGAACGGGTCGCCGACGGGATCGCGGCGATGAGCGGCAGCTACACGATCGACGGCCAGCAGATCCGCAAGGTGGCGATCAAAGCCGAGTAGTGGAGAGTCGGCAGTCGGCAGTCGGTAGAAAGTTCGCGGCGAGGCGGTGCCTGAAATCAGGCACCGCCTCAACATTACCGCGCTACTACCGACTACCGACTACCGACTGCCGACTCCATTCACGACGTTCACCGCCCGCCCCTCCAGGAACGCGATGATGTTGTCCACCGGCATCGTGCGGGAGCGGGCGTTGGCCTCGGCGGTGACGGCCCCGGCGTGGGGCATCAGGACGACGTTGTCGAGGTCGCGATAAGGGTTCTGCTCGATCGTCAGCGGCTCCTGCGGGTAGACATCGAGCCCGGCCCCGCCGAGGCGACCCTCGCGCAGCGCGGCGACGAGCGCCTCCTGATCGACGATCGCGCCGCGCGCGGTGTTGATCAGGATCGCCGACGGTCGCAGCAGGGCCAGTTCGCGCGCGCCGACAGAGCCGCGCGCCTCGGGCGAGTTCCGCAGGTGGACCGAGAGAACATCGGCCTGCCTGAAGAGTTCGTCGCGCTCGACCAGTTCCGCCCCGCACGCCGCCGCGCGCGCCGCATCCTGCCGGAAGCTCCAACTGATCACGCGCATCCCCAGCCCCCGCCCGATTCGCGCGAGGTGCTGCCCGATCGCGCCCAGGCCGAGCAGGCCGAGGGTCTTGCCGTGGAGTTCCGGTCCTTCGACATGCTGCCAGGTCCCCGCGCGCAAGCGTCGATCACTGAGCGGGATCGCCCGCGCGGTCGCCAGGATCAGCCCCAGCGCCAACTCCGCGACCGACGGTGCGCCGACGCCGGGCGTGTTGGTGACGGCGATCCCGCGCCGCGCCGCCGCCGCGAGATCGACATTGTCAGTCCCCGTCCCGAGGATCGAGATCAGCTTCAGGTGCGGCGCGTGCGCAAGCGCCTCGTCGTCGAACTGCGAATAGGCGCGGATATTAATCACCACCTCGGCGGGCGCGAGCCGCGCGAAGAACTCGGCGCGGTCAGCGTAGCGCGTCGTGTGGACGGTCACCGTCCCGTAGTCGGCCAATCGTCGCAAGTCCGCCTGCTCGGCCCCGCCATAGGCCGGTGGATAATCATCCGGGATGACGATCTGTACCGGTGCCATCGCCCCCTCACTCCTCACTCAATCGGGAGAACCGTTCACGCGCCCCATGCTGCGTCGTGCCGGCGGCGCTGTCAAATCGGGCGGCGGCGGATCGCTCCCGTTATTGGCATCATCACTCTCGTGCGCGGCATTAGTCAGGGGTGCCGACGAGGCACCGCTCCGTAGTATCGATAACACATCACGGGATACTCGGCTCGGTACGTATAGTACGTACGCGCTTATACGTGCGGTCAGCATGAACCTGCCCCGCTTCTAGCGACTTCTCCTCCAGATCACCGCGTCATACATTGACCATAGAATCGTTGCGAGGAAAGTTCTCTTAGACGGCGTCGAAGACAAGCGTACGCCCCGACCCGACTTTTCGGGCCATGCGCCACTGCCGAATGGAGAGAACGACTCGCGTAACCGGACGTGGCGAACGTACATCTATAGATCGCGGTTCGCCCCGTTGCCATAGGCGTCTTTTCCGCACTAGCAAAGCGATTCGACTTCGTCAGATTGACATCTTGGCAATTGACAATAATTTCTCGCCGTGCTACTCTGCCGCTATCGTACACGCGGACGCACGCCAACCCCGCGCGGTACGTACCGCCAGTACGTTTTGTATCGCACATCGCAGCAGAGCAACGTCTTCGCCTTCGGGCTGAACGTACGCCTTGGATACCGACCGCGCCGACCGGAGTGGCGGTCGTAGGCGGTGGCGGCCCAACGCCAGGGTCGCTCACCTGTCGCGCCACGCGCGCAGCAAAGGAGGGATTGCATCCCGCGCCCGCCCGCCCGCGGGTTCTCCAGGTAGCGCACCGGCAGCAACAATCAGGAGGATGGACGAATGCCCGCGCCAAGGCGTATGCGGGGAGCTATCGCTTTGCTCCTCGTCAGCTTGCTCTTGCTCAGCACCACCCCGATCGCCCTCGCCGATACCGACCTCGACATCGGCGAGGGCGCGGTCGTCGCCAATACCGGCGGCGATAGTCTCCTGCTCCGCACCGACGCCGGCTACCAATTCGGTGTCCTCGGCCAGGTCCCCCTCGGCGCGACCGTCACCATCCTCGCCGGTCCGGTCGCGGGCGATGACGGCAATCTCTGGTATCGCGTCGATGCGAACGGCAGCGTCGGATATCTCTTCGCCGCCTACCTCGTGCGCGGCGACCGGGTGACCGCCGCCGCTGTCGCGAACACCTCGGCGCGGCAAGTGAGCGAGGAGAAAGCCGTTGTCGGCACCGGTGGCGAGGGGCTGCGCCTGCGCGATGGGGCCGACCTCGCCGCCGCCATCCTCACCGTCGCACCCGAGTCGGCAACCCTGACGATCACCGGCGCGCCACGCCTCAACGGCGGGCAGGCGTGGTATCCGGTCGAGTACGCCGGGGTCGAGGGCTGGGCGGTCGCCGACTACCTCGGCGCGCCGAGCGCCGCGACCGCCCCGGTCGCCACGGATCGGCAGGCGCTGTCGATCACGATCGGCGAACACGTCGCGGTCGGCAACACCGGTGGGTGGCCACTGCGACTCCGCGCGTCGGGCAACCTCGACGCCGGGACGATCGCCGCCGCGCCGGAGGGCAGCGTCCTGCGGGTCATGGACGGCCCGCTGAGCGACGACGCGGGCAACGCCTGGTACGCGGTCAGCTACGACGGAATCGAGGGCTACGCCAGCGCGGCCTACCTCTCCTGGACCGACGCCGCCCTCAGTGAGCGCCAGCCGGTCGCCGCCGCCCCGGTCGCCATCGGCGCGAGCGGCAGAATTGCGGTCAGCAACACCGGTGGGTGGCCGCTGCGCCTCCGCGCGACGAGCAGCCTCGACGGTGGGGTTGTCGCCGCCGCGCCGGAAGGCGCAGTCCTGCAAGTCACCGATGCTGCTGCGTTCGATGACGCCGGTAACGCCTGGTATCCGGTGAACTACGATGGACTGCATGGCTACGTCGGGGCCGCCTACGTGACCGCCACCGACGCCGCGCTCAGCGAGCGCCAGCCGATCGCCACCGCCGCCGTCGCCGCCGTGACCGAGAGTGGCACAGCCATCGCCAGGGGATCGCGCGTCGCGGTTAGCAACACCGGCGGCTGGGACCTGCGTATTCGCGAGACTGCCGGGCTCGACGGTGCCGTCTTCGGTGCCGCGACCGAGGGCGCGGTCCTGCTGGTCGTCAACGGCCCGGTCGCCGACAACGAGGGGAATATCTGGTACGGCGTGGACTACGACGGCGTCACCGGCTTCGCGCGGGCGACGTACCTCGCCCCGACGACGGCGGCGCTGACCAGCCGACCGGTCGCCGTGATGGTCGCCGCGCCCGCACCGGCTGCGGCAGCGCCCGCCCCGGCACCCGCTCCCGCAGCCGAGCCAGCGCCCGCCGCCCCCGCGCCGGCCCCGGCTCCCTCGCAGGCTCCCACGCCAGCACAGGCACCTGCTCCCGCGCCGACGCCCGCGCCACAACCGGCCCCGTCGCGCGCCCCGGCACCGCAGCCGACGCCCGCGCCGTCACAGGCACCGGAGCGGGCGACCGGCTCGTTCATCTGGCCCGCGCAGGGACGATTCACGCAGGGCTACGGCGGCAACAGTGGCTTCTATGGACCGGGCGGACACAACGGGATCGACATCGCCAATAGCGTCGGCACGCCGATCGTCGCGGCCGATGCGGGGGTCGTCACCTACGCCGGCTGGAAAGGCGGGCTCGGCAACGCGGTCGTGATCGATCACGGCAACGGCTTCGTCACCGAGTACGGCCACGGCTCGTCGATCAAGGTGGGCGTCGGGCAGCGCGTCTCGCGCGGCCAACTCATCATGGCGATGGGCTCCACCGGCAACTCGACCGGCTCGCACCTCCACTTCAGCATCATCCGCAACGGCGTCTACGTCAACCCGATGAACTTCCTCCCCGCGCGGTAGAGGGGACGGATCACCGCAAAGGCGCGGAGGTGCGGAGGGCCGCAGAGAACGAAAAGAAAAAGATGGGGGGCACCGTCAGCCGGTGCCCCCCTCTTCTCTATCCGCCTTCTCGTTCCCTCTCTGCGCGTCTCTGCGCCTCCGCGCCTCCGCGGTTAAACCGTCTCCCTAAAGCACGATCGCCACCCGCGCGCCGCGGTCGGCGCTATCGACCGCGCCCAGGACCATCGCCAGGCTCTTGATGTTGTCGGTGCCGATCGTCTCCGGCGTGCCGCCATCGCGCAGGCTGCGGACGAAGTCGCCGATCATCCCGGCATGACCGGTGAGGAGATCGGCGTCGTCATACGGGGGCAGTTCGAGGTCGCGGTAGGTCGAGCGCAGACCCTCGCGGCCCGCGATGACCTGCGCCCGGAAACCGTCGGCACCGTCCCAGGTCACGCTGCCGCGCGTCCCGACGATCCGCCAGTCGGCCTCCCACGTTGTATTGACCCCCTCGGCGCACC
>CADCWN010000159.1 GCA_902806415.1 uncultured Thermomicrobiales bacterium
GCACGCGGACGCCGGCCTCGGTCAGCGCGCGCAGCGCACCGAGCGCCAGTCGGCTGTTGCCGACACAGATCGCCTCGGGCAGCGGGCGGAGGTCGAGGAGTTCCTTGACGAGATCATGGCCCGACTGTTGGGTGTGGAAGCCGATCTTGATCAGCGCCGGATCGATCGCGATTGCCGCCCCCGCGAGCGCGTCGCGATATCCGGCGAGACGATCCTGGCCGAGCGAACCGGCGAGCGGGCCGCCGACGTAGGCGATCCGCCGCCAGCCCTGGTCGAGCAGTTGCTTGGTGAGCGCGAACGCCCCCCGCCGACTGTCGCTGCGGACCACATCGGCGTCGATTCCCTCGATCTTGCGGTGCAGCATCACGAATGGCTGCCCGCGCGACTCCAGGCGGCGCAGGAGGCCCGCGCTGCCGAGGGTTGCCACGATCCCGATCCCCGCCACTCGCCGTCGCAGCAAACTCTCGATATAGCGCTCCTCTTTCGCCGGATCGTCGTCGGTGTTGCAGAGGAAGATGGCGTAGCCGTGCGCCCACGCCTCGTCCTCGGCCCCGCGCGCCATCGCCGTCCAGAACGTCGTCTCGATGTCCGGGACGACCAGGGCCAGGGTGTCATTCTGGCGGGAGCGCAGGCTGCTCGCCATCTGGTTCGGGACGTATTGCAACTCCTCGATCGCCGCCAGAACCCGCGCGTGCGTCGCGGCGCGGACATAGTCCGCGCCGTTGATGACGCGGGAGACGGTGATCACCGACACCCCGGCCCGTTTCGCCACGTCTTTGAGGGTCGCGGTCATCGGACCTCGAGTGGTGCGTAAGGGGAGGCGATACGGAGGATGGGCACCTATAGTTGACGATGCCGCGCGCCCCGATCGTAGCAAGGGCGCGCGGTCGGCGTCAATACGCTCGATTGTGCGATCCGGGCTTGGCTCAGGTGTGGAGGATGACCAACCCCTCCTCGACGGTGACCGGGAATGTCTCGACCTCATCGGGGAGTTCGTCGCCCGCCTGCTCGACCGTGACCTCGTAGGTCTTCACCCGCATCTTGTGCGGGTTGAAGATCGAGCGCCCGGTGGTGATGTCGAATTCCCAACCGTGCCAGGGGCAGCGGACGATCTCGCCCTCGCGCGCCCAGATATACTCGCCGGGCTTGCAGGGCATCGTCATCCCCTTGACCGCGCCCAGGCAGAGCGGGGCCGCCTGGTGCGGGCAACTGTTCCGCAGCGCGTAGTAGCTGCCGTGGACGTTGAAGACGCCGATCGAGCGGCCTTCCGCCTCGACGATCCGGCGTGAGCCGGGCGGCAACTCCCCCGCCAGGCCGATCACATGCCTGCCCATCTCCCCTCCGCCCGACTAGGCCAGGTTGTACCACTCGCGCGCATTTTCCGAGAAGATCCGGCGGTGCAACGCCTCCGGTAGCTTCGGGAAGGCGTGCGTCGGCGAGTCGAAGTCCCAGTGCGGGTAGTCGCTGGCGAACATGAGGATATGCTCGGCATCCATCATCTCGAAGATTTGCAGCAGCTGCTTCGGATTGTCCGGGTTCTCGAGCGGCTGGCTGGAGAGGCGCACATGGTCGCGCAGGTAGGCGGACGGGGCCTTCGTCACCCAGGGGACTTCCGAGCGCAGCGCCTTCCACTCCGCGTCGAGCCGCCACATCAGCGGCGCCACCCAGGAGACGCCCCCCTCGGTCAGCGTGACGCCGAAGCCGGGGAACCGATCGAAGACCCCCTCGGTGATGAAGCTGACGAGGTGCGCCTGGAAGCTGAGCGAGAGGCAGGTGTGCCACTCGATGTAGTGCGTGGGGTAGCCGGGGCTGGGCTGCACATTGATCCCCATCCCGTCCGTGCCGGGGTGGATGGCGAAGCGCAGCCCGTGCCGCTCGCACGCCTCGTAGATCGGATAATACTGCCGCTGGCCGAACGGCGCGCGCGCGCCCGAGTCGGTCATCACCTGGACGAAGTGCGGGTGCCCGGCCCAGCGCTCGATCTCCTTGGCCGCGCCGATCGGATCCTGGATATTGACGGTGATCGAACCCTTGAAGACGCCATCGTCGTTGTACTTCGAGAGCCAGGTATCGGCCAGCCAGTCGTTAAAAGCGGCGGCGATGGCGGTCCCGAAGTCGGGGTCGGGGTGCAGGTTGCAGAAGGCGCGCGGCAGCAGGATGCAGTAGGCGTGGCCGTACTCGTCGACCAGTTGCTTGCGCAGGAAATCCGGATCGGAGCCGGTCGGCCCGCCGCCCGGCGGCGTGCTGTCGAGCCGCGCGCCGTGGACCGGGTTGCCGAAGAGCCCCCGACCGCCGCCGGTATAGCGGTCCCGCCACGGCATCGACAAGTACCCCTTGATCTCGTCGATCGAGCGCGGGGAAACGTGGACATCGCAATCGATGAGCCCCTGTCGGGCGCTGCCCCTGGTCGGCGTGCGTGTCTCGGTGACTGTCATACCACCCCTCACTTAGCGGCGCGCGAGCGGCGCCCTAACCCGTCCTGCCGATCCTCACTGGTAACGATACCATGCCCTGTCAAGCCCCGTGAACCGCCCGTTCCCCATCGTCTTTTCGCGTGCGATCGTGCGTAACATCACCGGCTTGACAAGCGATAAGACCAAATGATAACGTTACCACGCGTCCTGCTAGCGCTGAAATGCCGTGCATACGAGGGGTTACATTACACCCGAGGGTGTCGGTGCTCCCGAGTTACTGGCGTAGCCTTCAGACGGTGTGCCGTTGGGATATATGCCGTGGTATGGAACGGGGTACGAAAGGATAGGGTGATGGCAGGGATGAGGGCGGCGATGACGCGGCGGCGGTTCCTCGGGCAGCTCGCCGCTGTCGGCGGCGGGCTCGCGCTCGCCGCTTGCGGGGCGAGCCCGCGCGCGCAATCGACTGCGGCACCGGCGGCGAGCGGATCCACCGCACCGGTAGCGAGCGGATCCACGGCACCGGCGGCCAGCGGGGCGGTGGCGACCAGCGCCGGAGCGCGTGCCACGGCGACCAGTGCCGGATCGGGGCCGGTGGCGACGAGCGCCGGAGCGCGTGCCACGGCGACCAGCGCCGGCGCGGCGGTCACCCCGGGTACCGGACAGGCCAGGCAGGTTGGCATCACCAGTTTCATGAATTGGGACGACATCAAGGGGACCCCCATCGAGGAGGTGCTCCAGGCCTACGAGAAGCAGACCGGGAACAAGTTCGAGAACGTGCCCAATCCGGGCAGCGGCACCGAGTACGAGACAAAGGTGCGCACGATGCTGGCCGGCGGCACCGCCCCGGACATCATGCGCGTCAACGACGATTACGTGCGCTACTACTCGATCAAGGATCAGGTCCGCGACCTGACCCCCTACCTCAAGCGCGACAACATCAAGCCGGAGGACTACTACGCCCCGATCTACGACTTCGCCAAGCAGCCGGATGGGAAGTACGGCGCCTGGTCGATCGGCAACCAGCCCCGGGCGATCTACTACAACGTGAATCTGTTCAAGGCGGCCGGGGTCCCGCTCCCGCCGAAGGACTGGACCAAGCAGGGCTGGACCTGGAATGATTTCCTGGAGACGGCCAAGAAGCTGACCAAGGGCGACCAGCAGTATGGCGCGCTGGTCTACGACGACACCGGCAGCGAGCAGACCTGGGCGGTCAACAACGGCGTGGCGGACGGCATCTTCGCCAAGGATGGCAAGAAGTTCACCCTGGCCGATCCCAAGGGTGCCGAGGCGATCCAGTGGCTGGCCGATCTCTCCTGCAAGCATAAGGTCCAGCCGGAGCGCGGGCTGGTCGAGCAGGGGACCACGCCGAACCTCGGCAATAACCTCTTCGTCGCCGGCAAGGTGGCGATGATCTTCCGCACCCAGGGCACGATCAACTACTTCCGCCGCAATATCCCGAAGGTCGGCGATCCGGGCTCGTTCGAGTGGGATGTCGCCCCCGTGCCCGGCAACGTCGACCAGAAGTCGGAGGGCAGCCTGATCTGCTTCGCGATCACCAAGCCGGCCAAGAACCCGGACGGTGCCTGGGAGCTGCTGAAGTTCATGGGCGGCCCCGAGGGGAGCAAGATCTTCGCCGAGCGGGGTGCCTGGATCACCGCCCACAAGGCGAGCAACGATTTCCTCAAGCCGGGCAAGGAGCCGCCGGCCAGCTACCCGGCCAACCTCGCCCTCTTCGCCAAGGCGACGGAGTTCGGCACGGTGGTCAACTTCACTGAGAACACCGAGAACGCGCGCAACGTCTATCGGCCGGAGTTCGCCAAGATCTGGAACTGCCAGGAGACGGCGCAGGTCGTGCTCGACCGGGTGCGCAGGGATGTGGAGGAGGCGCTGAGCGGCAAGTTCTAGCGGCGCGGCGCGCGGTTCCACGGTGGGCGGCGCGGGGGCGCGAACCCCGCGCCCCCGCCCGGGCCTCCCGGCGCTCTGGGAAGGGGTACTATGGCAGTCAGGGCGAAGGCGTTCGCGCGGCCCGCGACTCGGCCGCGGCTCTCGCGGCGGCGCCTGCAGCAGAACCTCGAGGGCTGGTTGTTCATCCTGCCGGTGATGATCGGCGTGGTGGCCTTCTACGTCGTCCCGCTGATCGTCTCGTTCTATACCTCGTTCACCGACGCGGACGGGCTCACCGAGGCGGAGTGGGTGGGGGGCTTCAACTACCAGCGCCTGTTCACCCGCGACCAATTCTTCCGGCGCAGCGTGGTGAACACCCTCCTCTACGTCGGCGGGCACATCCCGCTGACGATCGGGCTGGCGCTGATCCTGGCCCTGCTGTGCAACCGCAAGGTGCGCGGCGTGACCTGGTTCCGCACCGCCTTCTTCATCCCCGTCGTCACCAACGTTGTGGCGGTCAGCCTGGTCTGGAATTTCTTCTTCTCGCCGCGCGGCGGGGTCGTGAACTGGTTCCTGTCGCTGGTCGGCATTGCCGGGCCATCCTGGCTCACCGATAGCCGGTGGGCGATGCCGGCGGTGATCATCGTCAGCGTCTGGTTCGGCGTCGGCTTCCCGATGATCATCCTGCTGGCGGGCTTGCAGGGGATCCCGGAGATGTACTACGAGGCGGCGAAGATCGACGGTGCCTCGGCGTTGGGCCGCTTCCGCTACGTGACGCTGCCCCTGCTGACCCCGGCCCTCTTCTTCCTCTCGATCACCCAGTTCATCTCCTCCTTCCAGGTCTTCGGCATCATCTACGTCCTCACCAACGGCGGCCCGGCGCGCGCGACGAGTGTCTACATCTATTATCTCTACCAGAACGCCTTCCAGAATTCGCGCCTGGGCTACGCCTCGGCGATGGCCTGGCTCCTCTTCGCCGTCATCGCCCTGATCACCCTGGTCCAGTGGCGGCTGCAGAAGCGCTGGGTCATCTACGACTAGCGCGAGGCACGGCGCGAGACAAGGGATAAGGATGTCTTGCCCGCGCTGTCGTGCCGGGTGGACAACCCCGAAGGAGGGAGTCGATGGCCCAACTGAGTCGACCGATCGCGGGCCGGGGGGCGCCGCAACCGGTGGAGCCCGCGGTGCGGGTCCGCCGCTTCGCCGTGAATCTGGTCTTCTACGCGATCATGGCCGCCCTGGCGCTCGCGTTCATCGCGCCGCTCCTCTGGATGGTGACTGCATCGCTGAAACCGGAGAACCTGGTGCTGGCGAGCCCGCCCACATTCCTCCCGCGCCACTTCCGGTGGGAGAACTACGGGGACGTCCTCGGGGTGATCCCGCTGTTCGCCTACAACAGCTTCAAGCTCGCGTTCCTGACCGTCGGCGGCGTGCTGCTCGTCACCCCGCTCGCCGCCTACGCCTTCGCCCGGCTCAACTTCTGGGGGCGCGACTTCGCCTTCTCGGTCCTGCTGGCGACGCTGATGGTCCCGAGCATCGTGACGCTCATCCCGCTCTACATCATCTACAAGAACATCGGCTGGATCGACACGCACTACCCCCTCTGGGTGCCGAAGGTGCTGCACTCGGTCACCGCGATCTTCCTGCTGCGGCAATTCTTCAAGCAGATCCCGATGGAACTGGAGGATGCCGCGCGGCTCGACGGGGCCTCGACCTTCCAGGTCTACTGGCGGATCATGCTGCCGCAGGTCAAACCGGCGCTGGCGGCGGTGGGGATCTTCTCGTTCCTCGACTCCTGGAACGACCTGTTCGGCCCGCTGATCTTCCTCAACAGCCTGGAGTTGCAGACCCTACCGGTGGCGCTGAAGCTCTTCCAGGGGGAGTTCTTCACCCAGATCAATGTCCTGATGGC
>CADCWN010000160.1 GCA_902806415.1 uncultured Thermomicrobiales bacterium
AGGGACCGACTCGGCCCCCGCCTGATAGCCCGGCTGCGGGCCGAGGTACGGCGCGTGTTCGGGCAGCATGACGAAGCGCGCCCCACGCCCCGCCGCCTCCGCCACCAACGACTCGATCGTCGCGAGGTTCGCGGCGCAATCGTGCTGGCTGTTCAACTGGACGAGGCCAACGCGCAGGACCGTCATAGCACCCCCTTTGAACGTGGAAGCCGGAACGCGGAACGCGGAATGGAGATGGGAGAAAGTGTAGCGCCTCGGCCACCCGCAGACCAAATTTCGCGTTCCGCGTTCCGACTTCCGCGTTTAGAAGAGTTTGAGGAGGGCGACCCAGGCGACGGCCTGGACGAGGCAGGTGCCGCCGAGAAGGAGCCGCGCGGCGAAGCGGTCGAAGCGGACCACGCTCCAGGCGAGCGCGAGATTGGCGACGGCGACGAGGGCGGTGATCAGCGGGAAGAGGAAGATCTCGCGCGGGGTGCCGATCCGATCGGGTTGCCCGGTGGCGTTGTAGTGCAGCGGCAGCGTCTGCGGGACCGCGTCGAAGCGGAGCAGGATGAACCAGAGCATCGCCGCGACCAGGGTGCCACCGAGCAGGATCAGGCTGACGGCGGGGCGGTCGGCCAGGAGGGAGAGGGGGCGGTTCGCCGCGCGCTCGCGGAAGGCGCGCGGCCCGTCGACCGCGACGCTTCCGTAGCTCTCCTCCTCCTCCTCTTCGAGGGCGCTGACAGCGGGGAGCGGCGCGAGGTTCCTGGGCAAGGCCGTGAGGGGTCCCTGCGGCGGCGGAGCCCCGCGCTCGATCGCCTCGTTCAGCGCGGTGAAGTGGGCAGCGAAGGCCGCGGGGCGATCGGGCGAGAGGCCGAACGAGCCGCGCGCGGAGCAGACGAGGATCTGGCGGCGCGGCGGCAGGGTGGCGAAGAGCCTGATCCGCCCGAGCGCGGCGTCGCTGATCGCGTTGAGGTAGTAGCCGGGCCACGGCCAGAGGCGGCGCACGCTTGTCGTGTCGAGCAGTTGGCGCGCGGGACCAAGGTATTCGATCTCGGCCAGCGGCAGGCGAATCCTGCGCCAGGCCCAGCGGATGATCAGCGCGCCACCGGCGGCCTCGTCGAGGGTATAGCTGAGGGTGAAATAGCCCCAAAGCAGGATGGTGAGCCCGAGGGCGAGCAGACCCAGGAGCGCGACGAGCGTCCAGAGGGTCGCGACGAGCGCCGTCGCACCGCCCGCCTGGGGGATGGCGCGCAGGGTGAGCCCGGCGATACCGCTCGCGCAGAGGATGAGGGCGAGGATACCAACGAGGCTCCCAGCAGAAGGGGACGGTCGCCAGCGTTGCACGGCTACCTCCAGGGTCCAGAACCGCTGACATATAGGGATGACCACGGTGTGATGATACCACGGGGAGGAGGTGTACGGACAGGGGATGGCCTCGTTGGTGGGCGGCGGGCGGTTGATGTGGGTTGACTGGTTCATTCGGTAAGGTGGGAGGACCGAGGGGTTGAACCCCCCGACTGGGGGCTGCGGCCACGAATCCTGTGACTCGGCACAGGACCACGGTCCACCTTCGTGGACTAGGAGTGACGGGACAACTCCGTAATCCCCATAAATTGCCCCTGGGCGCGGTCTTATCTTGTGCCGGGTTACAGGGTTCACCGCCTGCCATGACTCGTTGAAGTTCGCCACCGCCACCCACCGCCCGCAATGTCCGAAACGCTGGCCCGAATCAGATCGCTGAGGTGGCACGGAAACTGCATCGTTCGCGTACATTGAACATGGGACAATGTTGTGTCCATCATTGGTGAAGGCGGGCGATGGCAACGGAGATAACAGCCGACGAGATCCTCAGCGAGCGCCAGCGCGGGCTGGTGGCGGAGGAGCGCGCGCTCCTCGATCGGCTGCTCGATCGGATGACCGAGTTCGGGGCCGCGCCCGACGAGCTCGGGCTGCTGCGCCGCGCCGTGCGCGGGCTTGACGAGATCTTCCTGCTGGTGATCGTCGGCGAGTTCAACTCCGGCAAGTCCGCGTTCATCAATGCCCTGCTCGGCGACCCGGTGATGCCGGAGGGGGTCACGCCGACGACGGCGATGATCAATCTGCTGCGCTTCGGCCCGACCCACAGCACGCAAGTCTCCGCGGAGGGGATCGTCGAGCACGCCTACCCGGCGCGGTTCCTGCGCGATATCAGCGTGGTGGACACGCCGGGGACGAACGCGATCATCCGCGAGCATGAGGCGATCTCGCAGAGCTTCGTCCCGCGCTCCGATCTGATCCTCTTCGTCACCAGCGCCGATCGCCCGTTCAGCGAGAGCGAGCGGGCCTACATGCAGGTGATCCGCGAGTGGGGCAAGAAGATCATCATCGTGCTGAACAAGGTTGATCTGCTCGACGAGGCCGGGCTGGCCGAGGTGGAGCGGTTCATCGGCGACAACGCGGCGCGGCTGCTCGGCTTCAGCCCCGAGATCTTCCCGGTCGCCGCGAAGCTGGCGCAGACGGCGAAAGGGCTGGAACCAGGGCCGGAGCGCGACGCCCTCTGGGCGCGCAGCAGGTTCGCCGCGCTGGAGCGCTATATCTTCGAGACGCTGGACGAGACGAATCGCCTGCGCCTGAAGTTGCTCAACCCGCTGGGCGTGGCCGAGAAGCTGACCGAGCGCTACTACGGCGTCGCGCAGGAGCGCCTGGCCTTGCTGGCGGAGGACGGCAAGACGATCGACACGATCGAGGGCCAGCTGAAGATCTATCGCGAGGATATGGAGCGAGACTTCGCGCTCTACCTCAGCAAGATCGAGAATATCATCCTGGCGATGAACGAGCGCGGCACGGCCTTCTTCGACGAGACGCTGCGGATCGGTCGGACGATGGACCTGCTCAACGCCGACAAGGTCCGCGCCGAGTTCGAGCGGGTCGTGACGCGCGACACCGAGAGTCAGATCGAGGCGACGGTGCAGGAGTTGATCGACTGGCTGATCGAGCGCGACCTGAAGACCTGGACCGCGATCAACGAGTATATCTCGCGGCGGCAACTGACGAAGTACAACGACGCCGTGATCGGCGAGGTCGGGCGCGGTTTCGACTACGACCGTCGCGCGCTGCTCGCGTCGGTCGGGCGGCAAGCGCAGGAGGTGGTGACCGGCTACGACGCCGGGCGCGAGGCGCGGCAATTGGGCGAGTCGGTGCGCGGCGCGATCGTCGGCACCGGGCTGGCGCAGGCCGGCGCGGTCGGGCTGGGGGCGCTGGTGATCGCGGCGGCCTCGACCGTGGCCGTCGATGTGACCGGGATCCTCGCCGCCTCGCTGGTGGCCGTGCTCGGCTTCGGCATCCTCCCGGCGAAGCGCCGCCGCGCGCAGGCCGAGTTCCGGGCGCGCTCGGAGGCGTTGCGGGCGCAACTGGTCGGCACCCTGCGCCAGCAGTTCGCCGCCGAGCTCGATCGCTCGATCACCCGTATCCGCGAGGCGGTCGCGCCGTACACCCGCTTCGTGCGCGCCGAGCGCGACCGTTCCGCCGGGCTGGTGGAGGAGCTGACCGACACGGCGGCGAAACTGCGGCAATTGCGCGTCGGCATCGAGCGCACCCTGGCCGGTGACGCGGCGCGGTAGCCGGGGTACGTTGAGGGATTTATTGCGCGGGCGTTTGTCGGCTTGTCAGTGTGGGGTACCCCGCCCCGTCGCTCCGGCGGCGACCCTCCCCTGAAGCGGGAGGATGCGGTGTGAGCTGCCGCCCCAATATCAGGGTCTGTTCACAAACCCCGGACTACGATCGTGCCTGGACAGTCACCGCTAGCCCATCCCAGTCACTGGGTAAACGGGATAGCAAGGCGGGGAGTCCCACAATCGTTGCTGGGGTTAAGGGTCGTCACACCGCTTATTCCTCCTGGTAGTACTCGCGACCGAGGTGGGTGATCTGCTCCTCGCCCATCATCCAGCGGAGCGTGTTCTTGAGCTTCGTCTGCTGGATGAAGAGGTCGTGCTCCGGGTACACCGTGGCGGCGTGCTGCGGGCTCTTGAAGTAGAAGGACAGCCATTCCTGGATGCCCCCCAGGCCAGCCCGCTTGGCGAGGTCGAGGAACAGCGCGAGGTCGAGGAGCAGGGGCGCGGCGAGGATCGAATCGCGGCAGAGGAAGTCGATCTTCAGCTGCATGGGATAGCCGAGCCAGCCGAAGAGATCGATGTTGTCCCAGCCCTCCTTGTCGTCGCCCCGGGGGGGGTAATAGTTGATCCGCACCTTGTGGTAGGCGTCGCCATAGAGTTCGGGGTAGAGCTGGGGCTGGAGGATGTATTCGAGGACGCCGAGCTTCGACTCTTCCTTGGTCTTGAAGCTCTCCGGGTCGTCGAGCACCTCGCCGTCGCGGTTGCCGAGGATGTTCGTCGAGTACCAGCCGTTGAGGCCGAGCATGCGCGCCTTCAGCATCGGCGCGAGGACCGTCTTGATGAGGGTCTGGCCGGTCTTGAAGTCCTTGCCGCAGATCGGGACGCCCCGGTCGGTCGCCAGCTCGACCAGCGCCGGGATGTCGGCGGTCAGGTTGGGGGCACCGTTGGCGAAGGGGATCCCTTCCAGCAGGGCGGCATAGGCGTAGAGCATCGAGGGGGCGATGGCCTCGTCGCTGTCGCTGAGCGCCCCCTCGAACGCTTCGAGGTCGGCATGGCTCTCCCCTTCCGCCATGAAGATCTCGGTCGAGGCGCACCAGATCATGACGAGGCGGTCGCACTTGTTGGCGGACTTGAAGTTGCGTATGTCCGCGCGAATCTGCTCGGCCTGCTCGAGCTTCGTGCCGCGCTTGACGTTGGGTCCGTCGAGGCGCTTGACGTAGTACTGGTCGAAGGCGGCCGGCATCGGCTCGATCGACTTGAGGAAGTCGGCGATCGGCTCGATATGATCGTGGCGGTCGAGAACGCGGCACTTCACCGCCGCCTCATAGGCGTTGTCGGGGAAGGGGTCCCAGGCACCGAAGATGAGGTCGTCCAGGTTCGCGAGCGGGACGAACTCGCGGATGAGGGGCGCGCGGTCTTCCGTCCGCTTGCCGAGACGGATGGTGCCCATCTGGGTGAGCGAGCCGACGGGTCGGCCGGTGCTGCGACGGGCGTGCTCGACGCCGGCGATGAACGTCGAGGCGACGGCGCCGAGGCCGACGAGCAGGATGCCGAGGCGGCCCTCCGCCGGCTGGATCGGGTCGGGCTGGAGTTCGACGAAGTCTTTCGCTTCCAAGATTATCCCCCTCTGGCGGGCGAGCGACATGAGCGGCACCTGCCATTGGGCCGGCACCCGCCCTGTCCTTGCCCAGTGTTCGACGGTGCTCTGCCGCTTGCCGAGCAGGGCGGCAAGGGCGCTCTGGCCGCCGAAACGCTTGATGATCCGCTCGGCGGCGTTCGCTCCTCGTTCCATGGCAGCCATCCTAACAAAATTTTCGTTATCGTGCCAGTTCGCGCCAGGGAGGGCTCCCAACCGCCGGGAATCGCGCGAGGGCCGTGTATCCGGCGCGCATCACGCTGATGCGACGGTGTGGCTCACGGCTAGAGCACGAGCGCGACGATAACCCACATCGCGCGGTGGTTCTCCGCCCCGCTTCTCGTAGCAGGTGGCCAGGTGATGAGCCACTCCATCAGGTTGCGGGCGCGATACGCCGCGCGGTCGAACGGCACCCCGCCGCTCGTTCCGCTTGGGGGGATCGTGATGCCGAGCCTGTGCCGCCTGCTGTATCCTTGCTTCATCAAGCCTTGGAAAGTCCTCACCTTTCGGGCATACTTCCGGCGAATTGCGACGAGATGGGTGCGACCGGTACGGATGATGCCGGTACAGCACCGTGTAATAGGCGTAACTGCGCCGGTATCTATCCGGGTGGGGCGAATAGGGGCATGAGTACGGAGCAACTCACCGCGCCCGTGGACGGGGTGAAGCGACCAGCGCGCGCGCGCAAACGTCGGCGACGGCGTAAAGATCGGGTCGGCGTCCTGTTGGGCGCGCTGGCGCAATTCTTCGCCTCCCGGCGGGGCGACGCCCTGCTTGTCCTACTTCTCTTCCTCGGCGCGCTGGCGATCCGCTGGCCGTATCTCTTGCGCCTGCCGCACTTCACCGACGAGACGGTCGAGATCCAGTGGGCGCTCGCCATCGCGCGCGGCGAGATTTTTCCGCTCACCGCCTCGGACCGCTACTACGGCCCCCTGCACCCCTACCTCGTCGCTGCCGCCCACCAGCTCTTCGGGCCGTCGATCTGGCTGCCGCGCGCGATCGTGATGGTTTTCGGCGCGCTGACCGTCGCGCTGACCTATCTGCTCGGGCGCGCGCTCGCCGGGCGTGTCGTCGGGCTGATCGGCGCGGGGCTGCTGGCGACCGCCCCCCAGCACATCATCGTCAACAGCCACATCGCCTGGCAGAACTCCACGACGCCGTTCTACGCCACGCTGACCTTCCTCGCCCTGACCCTCTATCTGAACGCGGAACGCGGAACGGGGAACGCGGAATTAAGGCCCGTGGGTAGTCGAGGCGTTGTGCCCACCATAGAGCCAAAATATTCCGCGGCTGCTCCCGCCGCGACGGGATTCCGCGTTCCGCGTTCCGCGTTCTGGCTGCTCCTGGCGGGCTTCTGCTACGGGCTGACCCTGCACACCCATCCCGGGACGATCGTGCTGGCCCCGGCGCTGGCGCTAACGTTCCTGCTCGTCGTCTGGCGGGCGCGGGCCTGGCGGGTGCTGCGCACGCCCTGGCCGTGGCTCGCGCCGGTCGCCGGGGTCGTGGCCTATAGCCCGGTGCTGATCTACAACCTGACCAATAATCTCGCCGGCGTGGAGCGCGTCCAGACCCGCCGCAACTACGCCTACGAGACGCAACTGACCTGGGAGAAGTACTGGCAGAATCAGGGCGACCTCTGGCTGGAGTTGGCGCGGATCGTCAGCAACCCGATGCGGATACCGGCCGAGCGCGCGCATTACCTCACCTCCCCATTCATGCTGCTGATGGTCGGGCTCTCCCTCGTCGGGATCGGGCTGTTGGCGTGGCGGCGGCAGCCGCTGCCCCTCTGCGCCCTGCTCTGCACAGCGCTGATCATGCCGGCGTTCAACAAGGCGTATGGGCAGACCTGGGACCGCTATATGCTCACCGGGCGCTACGTGACCTTCCTGCTGCCGCTGGCGTTCATCGCCGCTGGGGTGGCGATCCTGGCGCTGCTCGGGCTGCTCGCGCGCGTCGTGCCGGGTCAGTGGCAACGCCCGACGCCGCGCCGCGTGCTCGTTGTGGCGGCGGGGGTGGTGCTCACGCTGCTGATCCTCTACCCCTTGCAGCCGCTCTCCCGCTACTACACCCACGAGGCGGCGAAAGACCCGGCGAACGCCTCGTTCCTGGCGACGATCGCGTTCCTGCGCGAGACGCGCGCGCCGCGCACGCCGATCGTGATCGGGCGGCTGCTGGCGAAGGTGGATCTGAAAGACGGCGCGGACGCGCGCGAAATCTTCGACGTGCTGCTCGATCTGGAGCCGATGCCACACACCTCGCCGCAGGACACGCGCGCGGGGATCGAGCAGATCGTCGCCAGCGTCGCACCCGGGGACACCGAGGCGCTGCCGCTGATCATCATGATGCGCGACGAGTGCTGGCAGATGCCGGATCGGCGGCCGTTCCAGCGCGTCAGTGAGCGCTACCGCCTGCGCGAGCTCTATCCGACCTTGCCGAGCTACTACGCCGTCTATCGCTACGTGCCGCCCGGCGAACCGGGGAACTGTATGCCCGCCACCGGCCCCGAGCCGGGGGAGTGATGCTGGGCTGATGGCTGACGGCGGTGGCGGGCTTCAGCCGCCCGCCACTACCTTAACAGCTCACCCCGAGCAGAAAGTCCATTACCTGCGCTCGATCGCTGAGGTCGGGCAGGAGCAGATCGGGCGCGTAGGCGTGCAGCGCGTCGAGGCCGAAGCGCCCGGTGGCGACGGCCAGCGTCCGCGCGCCGCAGGCTTTGCCGCATTCGATGTCGTGCGGCGTGTCGCCGATGATGACCGCCTCCGCGCCGCTGACCGGGCGACCGAGCGCGCGGGTGGCGAGCGCGAGCGCCAGGGGCGGCAGGTCGTTGCGCTCGACCGAGGCGTGGCCGAAGCCGCCGATGATCTCGCCGTGCCGGGTGAACGGCGCCCAGACCCCGGCGGCGGTCAGCTTGGCCTCGGCGATCCGCGCGAGATTGCCGGTGACCAGGCCGAGCGCCAGATCGCGCGCCACCAACTCGTCGAGCAACTCGGCCACGCCCGGCAGCAACCGCTCGCGGAGTTGCCCCATCTCGCGGGCCACGTAGTCTTCCATGAACGCGAAGAGATCCGGCAGGCGCGGCTCGCTCTGCTCGGGCGGGACGCCGTAGGCCGCGAGGAGGGTGATGAGGATGCGGCGGTCGGTCCGTCCGGAGAGGTCCACCTCGGCGGGGATCGGCGCAGTGGCATCGATCGCGAAGAATTCCTGGCAGGCGAGGCGGACCGAGCGGGCGTGCGTCGGATCGCCCGAGCGGAGGATGGTGCCGTCGATGTCGAAGAGGATGAGCGGCAAGTGGGCCATGGTTGCTCCTGAATACAGTCGGCAGTCGGCAGTCGGCAGTGAGAGTCCGTAGTCCGTAGTCCGTAGTGGTGTAGGCTTGGTAGGCGCTCTCTTCTGGCGGCAGGGTGGGTGGCGATGGTGGCCCGGCAGGGCCTACTCTAGCATGGTGGGCGAAGGTTGGCGCGGGGCGGGGTGGGGTGATGGCGGCGACCAATCGGCTGGGGTGCGATCGGTGCGGGTACGAGGTGACGACGAGCGGGCCGCGGCGGATGACTGATGGCCGGATGGTGGCGCGGTTGTATTGCGCGACCTGTGGGGTCACGCGGGAGTGCGAGAGCGGCGCGACGGAACCGCGCCGGGGACCGCTCGGGGTGCCGCTCGGGCCGCGCGGGGGGCGGGCGGCGCGACTCGCCGGGGAGATCGCGCGACGGTTGCGGTCGGGCGTTGCGGCGGGCGCGGCGAATTGTCCGACCTGTGGAGACGGTGATCTGGTGCTCGTGCAGCAGGCCGGGCGGGAGCCGCGCTGCCCACATTGCGGTGAGGGTCGGCTACGGTTATGGGGCGAGTAAGGATTCCGCCACAGGAGGATATTCATGCGCGTCTTTGTCACCGTCGATATCGAGGGGATTGCGGGCGTTGTACACAGCGAGGAAGGTGCGCAGGGTAACCCCGAGTACGAGCGCGCCAGACGCCTGATGACGCAGGAGGCGAACGCGGTGGTCGCCGGTATCTACGATGCCGATCCCGAGGCGAGCGTCACCGTTGCCGATGTCCACGGTCCTTATCGGAATCTGATCCCCGAGAATCTCGATGAGCGGGCGACCCTCAGCCGGGGCAAGCCGAAGATGATGGGGATGATGGATGGGGTCGAGCATGGCTACGACGTGGCGATGTTCGTCGGGGTCCACGGGCGTGCCGGGTCGGCCCCGGCGGTCCTCAGCCACACCTTCACCGGCGCGATCCTCGATGTGGCGGTCAATGGTCGGTCATACGGCGAATTGGGCCTGAATGCCGCCGTGGCCGGGGCACATGGCGTGCCGGTCGTCCTCGTCGCGGGCGATCAGGCCGTGGTGGAGGAGACGCGGGCCCTCCTGGGCGAGCGGGTCGTTACCGTCCAGGTGAAGGAGAGCCGGGCGCACATGGCTGCCGAGAGTGTCCATCCGAAAGTCGCTCGCGCCAGGCTGCGCGATGCGGCGGCACGGG
>CADCWN010000161.1 GCA_902806415.1 uncultured Thermomicrobiales bacterium
CGTTCGGCCTCGGCCCCGCCGATCTCGACGCGATCGTGCGGGTGATGCGCGTGTGAGGCGTTGAGTCCGTAGTCCGTAGTCCGTAGTCCGTAGAGGGTCGGCGGTAAGGCAAGGTGTGCGGCTCTCCCGCAACTACTCCGGACTACGGACCACGGACTACGGACTTCCGTCCCCGACTCATTTCGTCGGCCTGAACATCTCGAAGATCTCGCCGAGGGTCGCGTAGTCCGCGCGATAGCCGGTGCGCATGATTGGTTGCGCGGCGGTGATGTCGAACCGCCCGTCGGTCAAGTAGCGCGGATCGATGTGGACGCCGACGACCTGGCCGAGCGCGAGGTAGCTTTCCAGAGGCTGCCCCGCGAGGTCGCGCAGGCGGACCACTTGCAGCAGCTTGCATTCGAGGGCGGCCGGCGCGGCGGCCACGCGCGGCGCGGCGACGAGGCGGCAGGGGGCGGTATCCAGGCTGGCGAGCGCGAACTCATCGACGCCCGACGCGACCGGCGCGGAGGTCCGGTTCATCGCCTCGGCCAGCGACCGCGAGACGAAGTTCGCCACGAACTCCCCGGTCTCCTCGGCATTGCGAACACTATCCTTGTGACCCTCGCTGCTGAAGCCGATGATCGGCGGCGCGGAACTGAACGCATTGAAGAAGCTGTACGGGGCGAGGTTCACCCGACCCTGGCGGTCGCGCGTCGAGATCCAGCCGATCGGGCGCGGGGCCACGATCGCCTTGAACGGATCGTGGGGGAGGCCGTGCCCAGCGTCGGGCTCGTAGAAATAGGTGTCGGCTCCTGCTGGCATCGCTACTCCCCGTCGCCCACCCCGCCCGGTCCATCGACCAGCGCGGCGGACGACGCAATTATCCGGCGCGAGCCGAGTGTTGGCTGGGGCCTCCGCGGCACCCACGGTAGGCGGCGGTTCGCTGTCAGCACCATCGCTGGCGGCCCCAGTCGCCGCCAGTAGGAAACGCGCACACCACGACGGTGGCCTCGGCATTGTGCCGGGGCCACCATCATCTTGTCCAATTCGGGGAGGGGCTGGCATTGCGCCGGTGCCGCCGATCGGTCGCACCAGCCGAGCTACTGTCCCTCGGCGCGGAAGTGAGCACCGAGGGCGATGAGTTGCTGGCCGGTGCCGCGCAGCAACTCGGGCAGCGCACCGGGGATGGTGGTCCCGGCGTGCGGGGCGTGCAGTGCCGCCAGCGCCTCGGCGAGCAGCTTCTCGATCGCCCGCACCTTGGCGTGCGACTGGCAGAGGGCGACGCTGAGCGCCAGGCGCTCGGCCTCACTCGGCCCGGATGATTCGGGGCTACCCGCTTCGGTGGAGTCGATCGGGCGATCGAGGGTGTCGCCGCCGGGCGCGAAGAACGGATAGGCGCGCAATTCGCGCAGGGCCGCGCAGCCGCGCTCGTCCTCCGCGGGGAGTACGAATGGCGGGACGTTCCGGGCGGGGGGCCAGGCGGGCTGCGACCGTTCCACAGGTGTTCTCCTCGGGCCATCGATCGGGCAGCGACATATGTACCACTATGCCTGCAATCGCGCCGAGCGTGAATGGCCTGGAAGTACCGGTCCGTCGGGACGATCGGGCTATGAGGGACGGCCCTCACCCCTGGCTCGCCTCGGCCTTCCCCTTCTCCCAATTCTGAAAGAGGGGGGAAGGCCGAGGCGAGCCAGTGATACTCACCCTCCCGCTTCAGGATCCTTCGCCGCCGGGGTGGCGGGGAGGGGCCACTCCGCCCTGCAACCCCACAGCCGATCGCGATCGGCGGGGCGTATCTGTCGGCCGTGTGCGATGATGAGTCATCGCCCCATCGCCGGGATGCCGTTGGCCTCGCCTGGCGCGCCGTGACGGATCGCGGCATACATTGGGATGCCCTCGGCGCGCGCATTCGGAGCGGCGAAGGGGCGTGGCGGAGAGCGGTCCGGGGCGGCGCGCGGTGTGCGCGGCGGGATGGAGAGGGGGGATGCGATGGATGCTGAGGTGGCGGCGCGGAAAGCGCAGACGCGCGCCGTTTTCGAGCGGATCGCGCCGGAATATGACGCGGGCGGGCCGGGTTGCTTCGCCCACTTCGGGCGGCGGCTGGTCGAGGAGAGCGGCATCGCGCCCGGGCAGCGGGTGCTCGATGTCGCCACCGGGCGGGGCGCAGTCCTCCTCCCCGCTGCCGAGCGTGTCGGGCCGACGGGCGCGGCGGTCGGGATCGATCTGGCCGAGGCGATGGTGCGCGCGACGCGCGACGAGGCGGCGCGGCGCGGACTGCCCGCCGAGGTGCGGGCGATGGATGCCGAGGCGCTCGACTTCCCCGACGGCGCGTTCGACCGCGTCCTCTGCGGCTTCGGTGTGATGTTCTTCCTGCGACTGGACCGCGCGCTGGGCGAGTTTCGCCGCGTGCTGAAGCCCGATGGGTGGCTCGGCCTGTCCACCTGGCGGGTCGCGCAGGCCGATGATTTGGGGGCGACCCTCGGGCAGTTGGGGTTGTCGGGTGCTGGCGGCGACTTGCTGGGGTTCCGCGAAGCCGCCGAGTTGGCGCGCCCGCTGGAGGCGGCGGGCTTCGCCAACGTGCGCGTGTGGGAGGATACGGCGCTCTTCCGTTACGCCGATATTGACGACTACTGGCAGACCGCGCGCGGCACCGGACTGCGGCACTGGATCGATCAGCTGGACGCCGCGCAAACCGAGCGAGCCCGCACCGCGCTGATCGAGCTCGTGCGCCCCCATCAGCGGCCCGATGGCCTCTACCTCGCGGCGACGGCGCTGTTCGCCACCGCCAGCCGCTGAGGGTCGCGTCGTATGGGGGCGACGCCGCACGTCCCCGCGCGGGCCGGGCATGGAGGGCCGGGCGATGCGCTATGAGCCGCCGATCGCTCACGCGCCGTTGCTCGCCACGATCCACGCGGCGTACGGTTTACCCGCCGAGCGATTGACCTTCGTTCCGGTCGGCTACGCGGCGGCCTGCTACCGGGTCGAGCGGGCGGACGGAGCGCCGCTATTCCTCAAGTTGTGGCCGCCGCGTTGTCCGGCACGCCGCACCCGGCCTGGCGTCCGGGGAGTTTGCGGCTGACGCGCGCCCTCCACGAGCACGGCCTCCTGCCGCGCGTGCCGTATCCCCTGACGACGCGGGAGGGGGCGTTGTGGGCGACCCATGCGGGGATACCGTTCGCCCTCTTCCCCTTCCTGCCGGGGGGGGTGCCGTCGCCGTGGACGCCCGCCCTGCGCGACGAGTTGGCGCGGACGATCGCGGCAATCCACCGCACCACACCCGCGCTCGCCGACGTGCTGCCCCCCAAGACGGCTTCGACTTACCGTGGGCGGCGGCATTGCGGCGCGGCCTGGCGGGCCTCGACGCGCTCGGGCCGGACGCCCGACCGGGCCTGCGCGCCCTGCGCGCCCTGGTCCTCCCCCGACGCGACGAGATCCTGGCGCAACTGGCGCGGCTGGAAGGTTTGCGGGAGACCGTGCGGCACCTGCGCGGCCCGCTCGTCCTCTGCCACACCGACATCATTGGCGACAACCTATTGGTCGATGACCAAAGGCGGCTCAGCGTATTGGATTGGGACGAGGCGCGCGTGGCCCCGCCGGAATACGATCTCTACGAGGTCTGCGATGGGGATTTTGCGCGCTTCCTGGCGGTCTATTGCGCCGCCGGTGGGTCCGGGCCGCTCCGTCTCGACCACTTCGCCTTCGCCCTGCTGCGCCGCGCCGTCGGCGACATGGCGGTGCGTCTGCTCAGCGTGGTGGATGAAGATCGCGCGCCGGAAGTCGAGGCCGAGGCCCTGAACGGCATCGAGGCGTGGGGCTTCGCCCGCTGGCGCGGGATCGATGCGACCCTCGCGGCGCTCGCGCCGACCCTGCGCCAGCACGACGCCCACGAACAACCATCCGCCGAAACGTGATCCGGCCCGCGACTCGTTAACCTGGTGGGCGATCGGGCGGGACGCTGCGCCGGGCGGCGCGGCGCGGCGATCGGGATCAGGAAAGGACGGGCGCCGGTGGCGGCGAAGACGGTCGGGGCGCGGGTGCGCGCGCCACTCGTGGCGGCGCGGCGGGCGACGCAAGGTTGGCGTGCGAGGCGGGGGGACGCTCGGCGCGCGGCGGCACCCGAACCCGCGCGCCCGGCGAGTCTGCTGGCACACCCCCTCTTCAGCGATCTCTCCCCGAGCGAGGCGGCGATCCTCAGCGTCTTCATGTCGCGCCAGACGATCGCTGCGGGGACGGTCGTGGTGCGCCAGGGCGCGCGGGATGGCGATCTCTACCTGATCGAGGCGGGGCGGGCGGAGGTGCGGGCGCGCGACGAGGCGGGCGCGTCGCGCGCTCTGGCGATCCTGGGACCGGGCGACTTCTTCGGGGAGATCGCCTTCCTGACGGATGAGGTGCGCACGGCGGATGTCGCGGCGATCGAGCCGTTAACCGTCTTGCGCCTCGGGCGCGAGGCGTACGCCATCCTCTCCGAATTGGCGGCGGCGGAAGAGTTGGGCCGGGTCGGCGCGGCGCGAATGCGGGTCGTGGGTCGTGGGTCGTGAGTCGTGAGATGCTCACCAGAAGAGAGCACCTGCTATGAAGCACCGTGCCGGGGGCAGGTTCTCACGACTCACGACCCACGACCCACGACCCGCACAGGAGGCAGCGTGTCAGACCCGATAACGATCGCGACCCTATCAGCGGAGGAGATGGAGGCGACGCTGCCGGAGTTGCTGGCGGTGTTGCGTGATGCCATCGCCGGCGGGGCATCGGTCGGGTTTTTACCGCCGCTCGATGACGAGGAGGGTCTGGCGTATTGGCGGGCGACGATCGCGGCGGTCGGCGGGGGGTCGCGAGTGCTGCTGGCGGCGCGGTGGGTGGGCGGGCCGATCCTGGGAACGGTGCAACTGGATCTGGCGATGCGACCCAACGGGCGGCACCGGGCCGAGGTGTCGAAGCTGCTGGTATTGCGGGCGGCGCGGCGGCAGGGCCTCGGGCGTGCGCTGATGGTGGCGCTCGAAGCGGAGGCGCGCCGGATCGGCCGCACGACGCTCATCCTCGACACGCGCCAGGGCGATCCGTCGGAACTCCTCTACGCGCGCCTCGGCTACCGACTCACCGGGGTTGTGCCGCAGTACGCGCGCAGCGCCGATGGGACGCTTGACGCGACGGCGTTTTATCACAAGCTGCTGCCGGGCGAGGAGGGGTGACGAGTGGGCCAGTAGGCGAGTGGGCCAGTAGGCGCGCGGCGGATAAATGCTGAGGTGGGGATGTAGGGGCGTATTGCATACGCCCGCCCGTCGTCCTACCACGGCGGTTTGTAGAAACCTAGGCGTAGGGGCGTATGCAATACGCCCCTACCTCCGACCGCAATGCCTCGCCTCAGAGTCCCATGCCCCCCTCTCCTCCTCCCCGTATCTCTCCGTGTCTCCAGGTCTCCTGTTCCTTCCCTCACGCGGCACTCACTCGCTCACGCCGTCTCGCTGCCGTTCGAGAAAGCGGCGCTCGGCGGGATTGACCGTGAGGTCGCGGGCGCGGGCGTAGGCGTCGCGGGCGGCGTGGGCGAGGGGATAGCGGTCGAGGGCCGGTTCGGTGAGCAAGCGCTCGACCTCAGCCAGAGCCTCCGCCACGCCGACCACCTCGGCGAGGGCGACGGCGCGATTGAGCAGGACGACCGGGGAGGGATCGACGCGGGCGAGGCTGTCGTAGGCGGTCAGGATACGCCGCCAATCGGTGTCGGCATGGGTGGGGGCGAGGGCGTGGCAGGCGGCGATCTCGGCCTGGAGATGATAGGAAGTCAACCGGTCCCCCGAGGCGGCGCGGCGTAGGGTCCGCAACCCAGCGACGATCAGGCGACCGTCCCAGCGGGCGCGATCCTGCGCCGCGAGGGTGAGGAGGTCGCCCCCTGCGTCGGTGCGGGCCGGGAGGCGCGACGCCTGGAGGAGGATCAGCCCGAGCAGCGCGTGGACGCGGGGGGTGTCGCCGACCGGGGCGTCGGCGAGGATCGAGCAGAGGCGGATCGCCTCGGCGCAGAGATCGTGGCGCGTGAGGCCGGGGCCGCTGTGCGCGGTGTAGCCCTCGTTGAACAGGAGATAGAGGACGGCGAGGACCGCGTCGAGCCGCGCCGGGAGTTCGTCCGCTGCGGGGAGGGCGAACGAGAGATCGCGCTCGCGGATGGTGCGCTTCGCCCGGACGAGGCGCTGGGCGATCGTCGGCGCGGGGACGAGGAAGGCGCGGGCGATCTCCGGCACGCCGAAACCGGCGAGGGTCTTGAGGGTGAGGGCGATCTGCGCCTCGCGCGGCAGGGCGGGGTGGCAGCAGCCGAAGATCAGGCACAGTTGATCGTCGCGCAGACGATCATCGCGCTCGTCGGTATCGAGCGCCGTCTCCGAGCCGGGGAAGGTCTCGGCCAGTTGACCGGCCAGGAGATCCACCTTGCTCGCCAGCGTCCGCTCGCGACGGAGGGCGTCGAGCGCGGCGTTGCGCGCGACGCGAAAGAGCCAGCCGGTCGGATTGATCGGCAGGCCGTGATACGACCACTGGCCGAGCGCCTTTAGCAACGTCTCCTGCACGACATCCTCGATCAGGTCGAGGTACTGGGGGCCGAAGATGCGCGTGAGGGTGGCGACCAATTGGCCGTAGTTGCGCCGGAAGAGGCCGTCGAGCGGCTCGGCGACGAGCGCTGCTTGTTGAGGGACTGATTGCATACGCGGCTCCTCGGCTGCTGCGAGACAGGACGCTCCCGATTCGGTAGAGCTAATCGCGCAAAACGGAGGGCAACGCGGTCGGGCGTAGGCAATACGCCCCTACGCCCGACCGCGTTGCTTTACCGTAACTACTCTACTCGCCCACGCGCCCGCTCGTTATTGATGCAATATCGCGCGGAGATCGACGCAGCCGCCGTGGCGGAGGACAGGACAACCCTTGGCGATCTCGGCGGCCTCGGTCGCATCGGCGGCGGAGATGAGGTAGAAGCCGCCGATATTCTCCTTTGTCTCGGCGAAGGGGCCATCCACCAGCAGGTCGCCGCCACGCTCGCGAATCACCTGGCCGCCGGGATGCAACTGCTCCGAGGCGAGCAGTCGACCGGCGGAACGCAGTTCGTCGGTCCAGGTGAAGTAGCGTCCCATCTCGATTTCCATCTGTTCCGGGGTGAAACTGCCCCAGGCATCGTCGCCGCCACGGATGAGCAAGAGGAATTGGGCCATCGTCTGCCTCCTTCGAGGTGCTAGCGGGGCGGGCACCCTGTTGCGCCCGCCGTCATCAGGAAGACGATCGGCACCGCGAAAAATCGACATAGCGGAATCGTGGGGGACGGAGCAGGAGGTGCGGAGACCTGGAGGAGCGTCGAATACGTGATGGAGTAGAAGAAAGGCGGGGCGGTAGGGGGGGAGGGGCGTATGGCAATACGCCCCTCCCCCGATCACCCTGCCCGCCCCCTCCGTGACCCCGTGTCTTCTGTCCCGCTTCACCTCACGATTCGCTACGCGGCAAGAATTCGGCGACCAGGGCCAGCATCTGGTCGAGGTCGAATGGCTTGGGCATGAAGGCGACGGGCGGTGGCGGGGTCGGTTCGGGGGTGACGGCGCTCATCAGGATGACCGGGAGGGCGAGCGCGGGGTGATCGTGCAGATGGGCGATCAGTTGAAGGCCGCTCAGGCGCGGCATCATGTTGTCGGTCAGGAGGAGGTCGGGGTGTTCACGCTCGATCAGCGCCAGGGCATCGGCACCGTTGTAGGCGAGTAGCACGCGATAACCGACCTCTTCGAGGAGATCGGCGAGGAGTTCGGCGATCGGCGCTTCGTCATCGGCGACGAGGATTGTCGCGACCATGCAAGCCTTGCTCCCGATGCTGCTGCGGGCGCCCCGGCGTTGAGCGGAGGCTGCCGCGAATGCGCACCGCACCTTGTCCGGTCCGGCGCAAGAGGCGGGCCATCGCCCCGTTCGTGCGCGGACCCGCCCGGCAATATTGGGCGGATCAGTCAGCATCGTGGGCGGCGGGCCAGGTACCCATGATCTGGCGCAGGATGGCGAATTCTCCGAGGTGGTAAGCATTATGGTCTGCGACGAGCAGGAGCTCACGCAGGATCGTCTGGCCGTCGCCCCAGGGGATAGGGGCGTGGAGTTCGACCTGCGGGTCGTCGGCGATGGCGTAGATGGCGGCGAAGTCGGCGCGGAAGCCGTCGAGGGTGTCGGCCCAGCCCTCGGCATCGGCGGTTTCGTCGCGGGCGGGCCAGTAGTCGTCGGGCCAGCGCCGCTCCCGGTAGTCGGGGTCGCGGATGAAATCGAGGATGTCGCGCTGGACGAGGCGCAGGTGTTCGAGGAGTTGCCAGGGGCTATAGGGGACGTGCGCCGCGCGGTCGTTCATCCGCGCGGGCGGGAAATCGGCGACCGCCTCATCAAAGGCCATGTGGGCCATGCCGCCGCGCAGCAAGGCGAGCGCTTGGTCGCGCGTGGCGCGTTCTGCAGCGTCCATCGGGGCTCCTTCCGTGCTGAGCTCTTTCGCCATCGGCTGTCGGATTGCGAGGTGGGAGGATCCCTCCCCGCCGCTCCGGATGAACCGGACAATGCCCGGCGGCGACCCTCCCCTGAAGGGGGAGGGCGGGGATGGGTAGGCTGGCCCTACAGCCGATTACAAAACTGACCGCGTACTATCGGGCCGGCCCTCGGCTTTCCGGGACCGCTACCGCAAGAGGGATACCGCGCAAGCAATACCGGTGCTGAGGGCTGCTATTGTGACGCATTGGCAATAAATGCCGAATATAGCGATGCGGATAACACGGTGCTGCTTGCAGTGGGCGAGAGCAAAAATCGATCGCGAATGGGAAAAAGTGGAGCCCCCGGACCGCCGCCAAACAGTCCGGGGGCTAGAAGAGGGAGGATGGAGTGTGACCCGCCGTCAATAGAGTACCACTGTACGTACAACATGTCAAGCCCCCGAGCGACCAACTATTTGCCACCCTCTCGGGCTTCTGGTATCGTCGCGCGACAGCGGCGCGACGACGCGCCTCCTTCGCACACTGCGGTTTTTGGTGCGCTCTTGTCCCTCGCGTCCCTCGTCCGCTGTCGCGCATTTGCATGGGGTGGCCGGTGAAATTATCGAGTCGGAGCGAATATGGGGTCCGCGCCTTGCTGGAATTGGCCCAGCGGCGCGGCCAGGGTCCGATCCAGAGCCGCGAGATCGCCGAGCGGCAGGACATCCCCGATGCCTACCTGAACCAGTTGTTGCTGATCCTCCGCAAGGCGGGGATCGTGCAGAGCGTGCGCGGCCCGGCGGGGGGACACCTGCTGGCGCGGGCACCCGAGCAAGTGACGCTGGCCGAGGTGATCGGGGCGCTCGAAGGGCTGCCCCAGACCGAGGGTGTCGGGAATGAGGCCGGTGGGCGTGGCGACGACTGGGCGGTACGCTGGATCGGCGGGCAAATCGACGAGGCGGTCGCCCGGGTCCTGGGCGAGATCACCCTGGAGACGTTATTGACCCGCAAGCAGGCCCGCGAGAATATCTTCACCTATCAGATCTGAACGCGACCTCCCGTTCTCTCTTCGCCCCAGCGCGATCAGGGGAATAGGGTCGCCCAGACGGTTGTTGACTATATAGATTGACAATGCTACCTTTGGGCGTGTGGTGGCTTGTGCCGGCCGCGCCCGGCGCGTTGTCCATCGTGGCGGTCGCAATACTTGCGGCGGTTATGGCAGTGATGGCGGTGTGGAAGGCAAGGAGAACTCCCCGTTATGAGCACAACGATCAAGAATCCCGCCGAGTTGGTGCGCCGCGAGCGCCCGAAGATCGCCGATGACGCGACACAATTGATCGGCAACACGCCCCTGGTGCGCCTCAATCGCGTGACCGAGGGCGCGGGGGCGACGGTGGTGGCGAAGGTCGAGTCGTTCTCGCCCGGTTTCAGCGTGAAGGATCGGATCGGCGTGGCGATGGTCCTCGACGCCGAGGAGCGCGGCGAGATCAGCCCCGGCAAGACGACGATCGTGGAGCCGACGAGCGGCAACACCGGGATCGCGCTGGCCTGGGTCGCGGCGGCGCGCGGCTATAAGATCATCCTGACGATGCCGGAGACGATGAGCACCGAGCGGCGGATGCTGCTGAAGGGTTATGGCGCGGAGTTGGTCCTGACGCCCGGCTCCGGCGGCATGTCGGGCGCGGTGCAGAAGGCCGAGGAGATCGTGGCGCAGACGCCCGACGCCTGGATGCCCCAGCAGTTCAAGAACCCCTCGAACCCGGAGATCCACCGGAAGACGACGGCGGTCGAGATCTGGCAGGACACCGACGGCGAGATCGATATCCTCGTCGGCGGGATCGGCACGGGCGGGACGATCACCGGCGCGGGCGAGGTGCTGAAGGGGCTGAAGCCGTCGCTCCAGGTGGTCGCGGTCGAGCCGACCGAGTCGCCGATCCTGACCGACGGGAAGTTCGGCCCCCACAAGATCCAGGGGATCGGCGCGAACTTCGTGCCGGACGTGCTGAATCGCGAGGTCTACGACGAGGTCTTCCACGTCTCCGGCGACGAAGCGATGGCGATGGCTCGCCGCCTGATGCGCGAGGAAGGGCTGCTGAAGGGGATCAGCTGCGGCGCGGCGGTCCACGCGGCGGTCGAGGTGGCGAAGCGCCCGGAGAACGCCGGGAAACTGATCGTCGTTGTCACGCCGGACACCGGCGAGCGCTACCTGAGCACGGCGCTGTTCGCGGACCTGCGCGAGTCGTAGGGGAGCGAGAGAGCGGTCAGCGGTCAGCGATCAGCGGTCAGTAAGGGGCGCGGCGCGGGATGGTTCCCGCGCCGCGCTTTTACCTCTCCCCCGGCCCCTCCCCCGAAAGGAGAGGGGTGATTCGTTCGTGTACCACGGGCTTTCTTCATGGCCGCCGAGCCCCTGGCGAGGCACCCCTCTCCTTTCGGGGGAGGGGCCGGGGGAGGGGGTTCAACTCCCCTCACACCTCTTCCCTTCTTAGGAAGGCGGTCATGCAGTGGATGCCGCCCCCGGCCTTGATCAGCTCGTCCACCTCGATCTCGACCGTCTCGACGCCGGCCTCGTGGTAGCGCGCCCGCAGGCGTTCGCCACCGGTCGGCATCAGGATCTTGCCGGGTGCCAGGGCGACGAAGTTCAGCGGCAGGCACCCTTGCGCCTCGACCTCGTCCTCGACCTCCACGAAGCGGAAGCCGCGCTCGTGCAGGGTCCGCCAGACCGGGAACGGGGTGCGGCGCGGCCAGATCGCGGCGAGGTCACGGTCGGGGAAGTTGAGGACCCCATCGAGGTGCATCGTGCCGAACGGCAGTTGGACGCGCACGACCTCGACGCCGAGCGAGCGCAGCGCCCACTCGACCTGCTCGGCCCCCGCGCGGTTGGTCCGCAGTCCCTCCGCGAGGAAGCAGAGGTCGCGACCCACCCAGGAGACGTCGGCCCCCTCGAACGTCCCCGCGCCGTGGACGGACATCAGGATCGGCACGCCGAGCCGCCCCAGTGCCTCCGTGACGTAGCGCTCCTCCCCGGCGCGCACCGTCGAGGCCGGGCGCGCGATGATCGCCCCGGCGGGGGTCATCAGCATCAGGTCGCGGCAGAAGAGGGCGTTCGGCTTGTCGGGGCGACTCCCCGGCACCAGGTGGACGGCGACCCCATGTGCCTCGTAGGCCGCCACCAGCGCGCCGTGCTGGGTGCGGGCGCGGTCGGGATCGAGCGGGGCGCGCATCTGCGCCGCCTCGAAATCGGCGATCTGGTCCAATTCCGGCCCAGGACTCTTCAGCAGCACCGCGCGCAGGGCGCCGCACTCCGATGAGACGCCCCAGTCCCCCCACGCTTCGACGAAATCAGCCCGTTCGCTACCGCGCGGCGACCAGGTCGCGCCGCCATACGCCGCCGTCATCCCGCTCTTGATCGCGCTCGCTGTCATCGTTGCCTCCTTGGTCAGTGGGTGTAGTGGGCGAGTGGGCCAGCGGGCCAGTAAGATGTTTGTGGGGAGCCGCACAGGTCGGATGTAGGGGTGTTGCCTACGCCCGCCCGTCGTCCTGCCACCAACGCCCGTAGAAGTCCCGGCGTGGGTGGGCGTAGGCAATACCCCCCTACAACCACAGGCAATGCCTTTCCGTTAACCCCCTACTGGCCCACCGGCCCACTACGCCCACTCGTCCACCCGTCTTGTCCCGCCCTCTTTCGATCGCGTACCATGCCGCTACAGTGGGTATGACAACATGACTTTGCCCAGGCGTCAATACGCCGTGCGGCTTGGGTCGAAGGTCGAAGGTCGAATGGCCGAAGGGGGGTGCGTGTTGCCCCGCCCGAGCAAGGGCCGACTGTAAGGAGAAGGGTATGCTGTCGCGTCGCCGTTTCGCGCCGTTCCGGGCGCTGTTCGTCGCCTTCCTGGCGCTGAGCGCAGCTTTGGCCGCGCTGCCGAGCCCGGTCGTCGCCGCCGGGGATGCGCCGGTCATCGAGGGGTTCGAGCGGGTCTGGGCGCGCACCGACGAGCCGGGCGCGCGGGGCGACCGCACCTTCATCTGGGGGCCGGAGCCGACCGTGCCGCTGGTGATCGGGGAGCCGCTGGCGGGGCTTGGCCTGCCGGGCGACGAGCGACCGGTCCTCTACTGGGACAAGGCGCGGATGGAGGTCAACGACCCGGCGGGTGATGTGCGCGGGCAGTATTACGTGACGAACGGCCTCCTGGTCTCCGAGATGGTCCAAGGGCGGATTCAGGTCGGCGTCAACCCGCTGCGCTACGCCGAGCGCGCCCCCGCCGAGGTGCCATTCGGCGATCCCGACGACCCGACCGGGCCGACCTACCGGTCGTTCGCCGGGCTGCTGGGGGCCGCGCCGCTCGCGGCCGGGCAGCCGGTGACGCAGGGGGTCGATCGGGCGGGCAGGGTGAGCGCCGCCGACGCGGGCGGCGTGACCTGCCAGGCGGTCGTGCCGGAGACGAAGCATTGCATTGCCGCGCCGTTCTGGGAGTTCCTCAACCTGCGCGGCGCGCTCTTCGACTACGACAGCGAGACGGTGGCGACCGGCGCGCTCTTCGACCCGCTCTTCTACGCGACCGGCCTGCCGATCACCGAGCCGTACTGGGTCACCGTGAAGGCGGCGGGGAAGCCGACCCGCATCCTGATCCAACTCTTCGAGCGCCGCACCCTGACCTACAACCCCGCCAACGGCGCGGCAAGCCGGGTCGAAATGGGCAATGTCGGGCTGCACTACTACAACTGGCGCTACACAGCCCTGCAACCGGGCGACCCGCAGACCGGGCTAGACCCGGCGATGCGTGGGGCGATCGGGGCGATTTCCGATGCCGGGCCGAAGTTCCGCTACCTGCCAGGGGCGGTCGCGGGGCGTTACCAGTTGCTCTTCCAGGATCTCAGCGCGGACGGCTCGTATGGCTTCGCCAGTCGGCAGTACCACCTGATCGCGGTTGACAGCGGCTACGCGGCCAAGCCGCGCGGCGCGGGGATCATCCTCGTCCATGAGATGCAGCACGCGCGCGACTTCAACGCGATCGGCAACGCGCGCAACGCCAAAGAATGCTACGCCTTCGAGGCGCGCGGCTTCCTGACCGAAGCCTATCTCTGGCAGACCTGGTACGGGGCGGCCGGGAAGTCGCCAACAGGCGACCCGCTGGAGCGCGAGGAGAATTCGATCCTGCGGCAGATCCGCGAGAATCCGACGGCGTTCGTCAACTCGCTGATCAAGGCATACACCGAGAATGGGCAATGCACGGCCTACGCGAGGGGCGGCATCCCCGACCGGCTGCTGACGATCGAGGGGCTGCCGGAGGGGATCGCCGCCGATCTCCCGACCGAGCAAGTTTTTGCCGCGCTGAAGGTCGCGCTGGCGAGCGATGAGACGACCCTGGCCGCGTTCGCCGCGGCGGACCCGACGGTGGTGATCACGCCGCGGTAGGGGGCGGTTGTCGGTGGTGTTAGGGCGTCAGACGTACCGAGGGGTTGAAACCCCCGGCTGAGGGCTGCGCCACGAAGTACCCATGAAGGGCATGAATCCGCCTGTGCGGACTGGAATAATGGTACCCATCACCCTTGCAGATCGGCACCGAGTCGCGACACGGCCCAGTCCGCGCAGGCGGATTCATGCCCTTCATGGGTACTTCGTGGCGCAGCCCTCAGCCGGGACTTCAGTCCAACGGCACCACCGCCTTTCCTGGATCAACCATCCAAGCCCCATCGGCCCCCAGTCCTGATATACTCGCGGCGATAATCGGCGACCGGCGTGGCTTTGACGTGAAGGAGAGGGACCGATGGAGTACCGGACACTCGGCAAGACCGGGGAGCGGGTCAGCGCGATCGGGATCGGCGGGGCGCACGCGGCGCGGCCGGACGATCCGGCGGAGACGACGCGGATTATCCGCACGGCGATCGATGCGGGGATCACCTTCATGGACAACTGCTGGGACTATTCCGGCGGCCACGCCGAGGAGCGGATGGGCGAGGCGCTGCGCGATGGCTATCGCGAGCGCGTCTTCCTGATGACCAAGATCGACGGGCACACCGCTGAGGCGGCCGCGCAGCAGATCGACCAGTCCCTGCGACGGCTCCAAACCGACCGGATCGACCTGATCCAGATCCACGAGGTCATCCGACTCGACGATCCCGAGAAAGTCTTCGCGCCGGGCGGGGCGATGGAGGCGCTGCTGGCGGCGCAGCGGGCCGGTAAGCTCCGCTACATCGGCTTCACCGGCCACAAGGATCCGGACATCCACCTGAAGATGCTCGATGCGGGCTACGACTGGGACACCGTGCAGATGCCGCTCAACTGCGTGGACCGGCATCACCGCAGCTTCGAGGAGAAGGTGTTGCCGGTCCTGGTCGAGCGCAATATCGGCGTCCTGGGGATGAAGCCGCTGGCGGCGGGCGACGCGGTGAAGAGCGGCGCGGCGACGGCGGAGGAATGCCTGCGCTACGCGATGAGCCTGCGGACCTCAGTGGTGATCACCGGCTGCGACACAATGGCGATCGCGGAGCAGGCGATCCGCGCCTGGCGCGATTTCACGCCGATGTCGCCGGAGGAGATGGACGCGCTGCGGGCGCGCACGGCGGCGCACGCGGCGGGCGGCAAGCTGGAAGGCTACAAGGTCAGCGACCGCTTCGACGGCACGACGAAGAACCCGCACTGGCTGACGACCGCGATGGTGACGCTGGACGCGGCGGATTAGACCGTTCCGGTGGGGTATACGGCATCGAGCGTGGGTGCTGCCGGTGGCTACTGGCGAGCGGTGGCCGCCGATTGAAATCGGCGCTAGGTGGCTGCGGCCACGAAGCCTACTGAAGTAGGCTAGGCTCGATCGGAGTGCAAAGACAATCGCATTACGCAACACAGGGTCCAGCATTTGGCAGTAGTCTTGCAGCAAATCCCCCCTCCTCGGATGGTCCGGGGACCCGCTTGCGGGTGGCGGGGTGCCGAGCGGCTGCGAGGCGGGGTGAGGGTCGAACGCACACGGGCGGGCACCGGGACCGGTGCCCGCCCGCTGCTTTGCCCCCTCGTCAGACCAGCGCATTGCCCTGCGCGTCGGTCATCTTGCGCGTGGCGATCAGGATGATGTCGATCAGCCACCAGAGACCGAAGCCACCGCCGGTGACCAGCTTGAGGATCCCCAGCAGGGCATAGCCGAGATAGAAGCGATCGATGCCGAGACCGCCGAGGAAGATGCTGAGGATCAGGGTTGTCGTGAACGATTTGCCGCTCGATCGCATCCGCTGTACCGCTCCTCCCGATGTTGAACACCGCGATCCGTGAGGATCGCGCTAGAAGCTACTCCCACTCGATCGTGCCGGGGGGCTTGGAGGTGATGTCGTAGACGATGCGGTTGATCCCCTCGACCTCGTTGACGATCCGGTTGCTCATCCGCCCGAGGACGTCGTAGGGGATCCTCGCCCAGTCGGCGGTCATCGCATCCTCGCTGGTGACGGCGCGGATGGCGCAGACTTGGCCGTAGGTGCGGAGATCGCCCATCACCCCGACGGTGCGGACGGGCAGGAGGACGGCGAAGAACTGCCAGATCGCGCCGCCGAGCCCCGCCGACTCGATCTCGTGGCGCACGATCGCGTCGGCGCGGCGGAGGGTCGCCAGGTCTTCGGCGGTGACCGCGCCGAGGAGGCGCACCGCTAGGCCGGGGCCGGGGAACGGCTGGCGCTCGACGATCTCGGCGGGGAGGCCGAGCTCCCGCCCGACCGCGCGCACCTCGTCCTTGAAGAGGAAGCGCAGCGGCTCGATCAGCTTAAAGGTCATATCCTCCGGCAGGCCGCCGACGTTGTGATGGGTCTTGATCTTGTGGGCCACGCGCGAATCTTTCGGGGTGGCGCTCTCGATCACATCGGGGTAGAGGGTTCCCTGCGCCAGGAACTCGAACGGTCCCGCCCCGGCGGCGTGCGCCTCGAAGACGCGCACGAACGTCTCGCCGATCCGGCGGCGCTTCTGCTCGGGGTCGAAGATACCCGCGAGTTCTTCGAGGAACTGGCCCGAGGCGTCGGCGTAGACCAGCGGCATCCCGAAGTTGCGCCCGAAGACCTCTTGCACCGTCTCGGCCTCACCCTCGCGCAGGAGGCCGTTGTTGACGAAGACGGGGGTGAGGCGGTCGCCGATCGCGCGGTGGATCAGCGCCGCCGCGACCGACGAATCGACGCCGCCGGAGAGGCCGCAGAGGACGCGCCCGGTCGCGCCGACCTGCTCGCGGATCTGGTCGAGGGCCGACTCGATGAAGTTGCGCGGGGTCCACGACGCCGCGCAGTCGCAGACCTCGTAGAGGAAGGCGCGCAGGAGATCCTTGCCGCGCGGCGTGTGCGCGACCTCCGGGTGGAACTGGATCCCGTAGCGGTGCCGACCGGCGTCCGCCATCGCGGCGTGGGGCGAATTGGCGCTGACCGCGATCGGCGCGAAGTCGGGCGGCAGCGCCTCGATCCGGTCGCCGTGGCTCATCCAGACATCCAGCGCATCCGGCAGGCCGGTGAAGATGCCGCGCTCGCCTTCCGGCGCGGTGACGGTGATTTGGGCCGGGCCATACTCGCGGTGCTGCGAGGCGGCGACCCGCCCGCCGAGCGCGTGGGCGAGCAGCTGCATCCCGTAACAGATCCCGAGGATCGGCACGCCGCTCTCGATGACCCACGCGGGGAGTTGCGGCGCGCCCGGCTCGTAGACCGAGTTCGGCCCGCCGGAGAGGATGACGCCGCGCGGCCGGAGGGCCAGCGCCCGCTCGGCGGGGACGTCGCAGGGCAGCATCTCGCAATAGACCCCCGCCTCGCGGACGCGGCGGGTGATCAGCTGGCTGTACTGCGAGCCGAAATCGAGGATGACGACGGTGTCGAGGTCAGTCGCCGGCTCGGGGGCGACGATGGCGGTGTCGGGGTTCGCGGCCTGGTCGAGTGCCACAGCATTCACTCCGCTTCTGCTTGCGCTGCTTCGTCCGCTTCGTCCGCTTCCGACGGGATCGCGGCACCGAGGAAGACGTATTGTTGATCGAACTCCCACTCGGCGATTGCTTCGAGTTCGACCTCGACGCGCGGGCGGAGCGGGTCGATCCGCTTGACGAGATGGATGTCCACCACGCGGCGGTCATCGAGGCCGAGGGCTTCGCAGAGGGCATCCTGCGTGATCTTCAGCCCGCCATCGAGGTCGCGCTTGAGCGGGGTAGCGAAGTAGAAGTCGAGGTAGAGGCCGAGGAACCCGGCCTGTAGCCGCTCGCGCTCCCCCGCACCCAGCGCGGCGTCGCCGATCGCCCCGAGGAACGTCTGCTTGACCGTGCGCTTGAAGCGCGCGGCCTCCTTACTCAGCACGCGCCGGTTGCCAACGGTAGCGTACTGGTTGTTGACGCTCGGCGGCAAGGGGAGGGTTATCCGCATCGGGCCACCTCCGCGCGGCGCGGGTGTACGGACGTTCCAGCGATGAGAGGAGTATAGCGGGGATGGGGGTCGAAAGTCCAAGGTCGAAGGTCGAAGGGCCGAGTGGTGAATGCCGAGTGACAAGAAGGTCGAAGTCGAACGGGGCCGGGTTGCGCGGGCGGTGGTGCGCGGGCAAAGTGGTCGGATGTAGGGGCGTATTGCATACGCCCGACCCGTCGTCCTCCCACCAACGTTCGCGGCAACCTGGGCGTGGGTGGGCGTATGCAATACGCCCCTACACCCGACCGCAATGCCTTATACTCGATGCGGCGATGTCCCTGATTCCATATCCCTCCCCGCCCTCTCCGTGTCTCCACGTCTCCTGTTCCACCCCCACTCGTCACTCGCCACTGGCGACCTTCGACCTTCGACCTTCGACCCTGCCTCACCTATCCCTCACCGTATACAGATAGAATAGCGGCACCCCCCCCGGCTCGTAGATGATCTTGACCGGGACGACGCTCTTGCCGCGCGCCTCGGCGTGTTCGAGGAAGACGCGGGTGCGGTCGGGGTAGGCGGCGGGCGGGTTGTCGCCGTCGGCGCGGTGGGCGAGGTAGACGTTGTCGGGATCGGCGAAGAGGCGGTCGAGCGTGGCGCGGTAGTCGGGCGGCAGGGGGCGACCCTGGCCGTAGATCTCCTGCGGATCGACGCGGCCCGCCGTCAGGAGTTGGACGCCGTACTTCATCCCCCAGTCGAGCGCGATCGGCCGGGTGTAGTCGTAGCCGTCCAGCTTGGGGGTGTCGAGGAAGCGCGCCAGCTCGTAGATCCGATCGGAGAAGCTGCTCTTGCCGCCGGTCTGGGCGAGCAGTTGGTGGTAATGGACGTTGACCAGCAGATTGCCCGCGACAATCGGAATCGTCAGGGCCAGCGCGGGGAGGGCGGCGATGGCGGCGCGGGCGAGCGGGCGATGGCGCAAACCGTTGACCATGCCGAGCAGCCAATCCCCGGCGAGGGCGACGAACGCGCCGCAGATCAGCAGGGGGAAGGGGAGGAGGAGGAGGAGATGGGTCTCTTCCAGGCCGGAGAGGGTGAAGGCGCTCTGCACCAGGATGGCGAGGATCAGGACGAGGGTGAAGACGGTCGCCGCGCGGTAGCGGCGGTAACCGGGCACGAGACAGACGAGTGCCAGCAGCCCGACGGCGCTGGCGAGGAAGAACGGCAGGGCGAGGCGGTTGGCGTTGATGTCGCCGAAGAACCAGAAGTACGAGCCCTCCAGCACCGTCTTGAACGCGGCGAAGCGCCCGAGCAGATTGGTGAGGACGGCGCTATTGTCCACCCCCTTCTCCGTCTGCCCGAGGTTGGCGCGGATCACCTTGAACGTCCCGGCGGAGGCGAGATTGTAGGCGATCAGCGGGGCCGCGCCGAGGAGCAGCCCGCCGAATCCGGCCAGCAGGTCGCGCCCGCCGAACGCGGGACGCTCGTTCAACTTCGCGCGCAGCGGGCGACGGCGACGCCCGCGCCCCGCCGCGTCGATCGGCCAAATCCACTCGACGAGCCAGACGGCGACCCCCGCCGAGGCGGCGGCGAGGATGAACCAGATGAAGAGGATCTTGGTGCTGAGGCCGATCCCGGCCAGGAGGCCGGCCAGGAGGAGCCAGCCCGCGCGCCCGCCGCGTCGCCAGGCCAGGAATGCCAGCGCCGCGCCGAGGGCCAGCGGGACGACCTGGCTGACGACGTAGACGCCGACGCGCGACCAGAAGACGAACGAGGGGTTCGAGGCCAGCAGCAGGGCGGCGACCACACCTGCGGGGCGACCGAAGAGGCGGCGACCGAGCCCATAGACCAGGATGACGGCGATGACGCCGAAGCCGATCGTCATCGCGCGGACCGCGCCGACGCCGGGGCCGAAGAGGGCGAAGAGGGGCAGCACGACGTACATGCTGCTGACCCCCTGATAATCGCTGATCATCAGCGGGAAGTCGCGCCCGAAGAGGTGCAGGCCGACGCCGCGATTGAGCTCGACCGGCTGCCCGAGGACCAGCTGCATCGCCGGCACGACATCGTATGCTTCGTCGTTGTAGAGGCCCGGGAGCCGCCACTGGTAGGCCGCGACGCCGACGAACAGCGCGACCGCGAGGGCGACGACGAGCCAGTCGAGCGCCATGGGCAGGCGACGCGCAGTCGGGCGCGCGTTATTCGGCAGCGGGCGTGCGGCGACCGGGCGTGGCATGGCGGGAGCTTCGCTGAGGGTGCCGCGACCGAAACGATGGGCGCGAATCGTCGTACTCCTTCGGCGGCGCGCGGGTCGCGCGGTCACGTTTAGCGGTCATGCGTGTCGCCGTGGAGTATAACGGCTGGGGGGTGGATGTGGTGGCGCGCGGGGTGCGACACCATGCCCCGGCCGAACCGCTGGCGACGATCGCCCCGCTTTTCGGCCGCCAGCGCCGAGTCTGCACCAGGCGCGGGACCGACGAGAGTGAGCTCCTCTCCCCACCGTACCCGCGATCGGACGTGCTGCTGGGCGAGGGCGGCTCGAGAACGGCGAACTTGGGAGACTTCTCGCGTCGCCGTTCACCTCTCCGGCCGTCGGATTCGGGCGGCGCAGCGCCATTCCTGGCATAATCTCAGTACGCTGGTGCTCATACGCGCGACCGAACCGGTCTCGTGGACGTCATATAGAAGATAGCCCGAAAAAGGAGAGCGGCGATCCGCCGCGCGCATGCGGTGATTGGATCGACATAAGAACGGGAGGTCAGCATGGTCGAGCCGACGATGCGGGAGATCCTGGTCGAACTGACCGCCTTGCGCGCGGAAGTCCACCAACAGCGGCGGGCCATGGGGCGGGCACGGCGTCTGCGCCGCCCCGTGCCGCTGATGATCGTCGCGCTCCTGGTCGCGCTGCTGCCCCTGTCGCTGCTCGCGGCCGCGCCGACCTTCAGCGATCTCAATGTCGCGGCCGAGGTCCATCGGGGGAATATCCAGGCGATCGGCAACGCCGGGATCACGGCCGGGCTCGTTGATCCGAGCGACCCCAACGCGCGCCTCTACAATCCCCAGGGTCCCGTCACGCGCGAGGAGATGACCTCGTTCCTCGCGCGCACGGCGGGCCTGGGCGGGAACCCGCCGGTGACCAACGCGGCCACGGTCGGCGGACTCCCCGCCAGTGGGCTGGCGCGGATCAACCGCGCGCCGACGGTTGGCCCGATTACCCTGACGTCGTCGCCGCAAGTCCTGACGACGACAACGCTCGACGCGCCGGGGCCGGGGTTTGCGCTCGTTTCCGGCGCGGGGGTCTTCTACGCCGCTCCCGGTGAGACAAACGCGATGGCGAGCGTCCGCGTGCGCTACGTCGAGGGGAGCGCCGCGAGCCCGCCGCTCTACGCGGTCATCGGGACGATCCCGGCGACGGCGCTGGAGCAATCGCTCTCCCCGGTCTGGATGTTCCGCCTGCCGGAGGGCGGGACGCGGACGTTCGTGATCGAGGCGTTGATCGACCCCGCCTCCACCGGCGCGGTCGTCGCGGCGAACGTCGCGCTCACCGCCCTCTATGTCCCCTTCGGGCCGACCGGGGCACAGGCGAGCGCGAGCGACATGGACTTCCCCGCAGAGGGATGGCCGCGCCATCCCTAGCCCGCCGTGGGTCAGTCGTCTGCCCCCATCGCCTCGCCGCCGAGTTGCTCGTAGACGCGGGCGATGGCGCTGTGGTCGGCGTCGCCTAGCCCGGCGGCCCGCGCCGCCTCGAAGAGTTCCAGCACCTGGGCCGTCAGCGGGAGCGGCGCGCCGAGCGCACGCCCGGCGGCCAGCGCGTTCGCCAGGTCCTTGTGGTGCAGATCGACGCGGAACCCCGGTCGCGTGTCGCGCGCCAGGATCATCGGCACCTTCGCCTCCAGGATCGCGCTCCCCGCCGCCCCGCCGCGGATCGCCTCGACAACGGTCGCCGGGTCCACGCCCGCCCGCTCGACCAGCGCCAGCGCCTCGGCCACCGCCGCGAGGTTCAGCCCGACGATGATCTGGTTCGCCAACTTCGCGACGTTCCCCGCGCCCACATCGCCACAATGGACGATCGAGCCGCCCATGCACTCCAGCAGCGGGCGGACCTCCGCGAAATCCCCTGCGGCCCCGCCCACCATGATCGCCAGCGTCCCGTCGATCGCCTTCGGCTCCCCGCCGCTCACCGGCGCGTCCAGGAAGCGCAGGCCCGCCCCGGCCAGGGCCGCGCCCACCTCGTGCGAGACCGTCGGGTCGATCGAGCTCATGTCGATGACCAGCGATCCGGGCCGCGCACCTGCCGCCACCCCGTCTGGCCCGAGCAGGGCCGCCCGGACGTGCGGCGAGTTGGGCAGGACGGTGAGGACCGTGTCGGATCGCGCCGCCACCTCCCGCGACGACCCGGCGGCAACGGCACCGCTCTCGACCGCCGCCGCGACCGCCGCCGGGACGACATCGTAGACGACCAGTGCATGCCCCGCGCCCAGTAGGTTCCGGCACATGGGCAAACCCATGATGCCGAGGCCGATGAACCCGATGCTGCCCATGCTCGCAACCCTCCTCACGTACCTGCCCCAACGCTTGAACGGTCCATGTCGCATCCCCGGTCGCACTTCATATCGGACTGCCGGTTGCCGTCGGGACAGCCTCCCCCGCTGCCCTCGTCACGGACCGGCCCGCAACGCTCGACCCGGCGGGCGCTGCCCGACGGAGCCAGCTATCTCGCTGGGGGGCGCGAGCGGTATCCCCGCCGACCACAAGGCGTCGAGCGCCCCGGCCGGGAGGGGGCGCGCGAAGTGGTAGCCCTAGCCCCACTGCGCGCCCGTCGCGGCGAGCAGATGCGCCTGCTCGACCGTCTCGATCCCCTCGGCGACCACGCCCAGCCCGAGCGCGCGCGCCAGCGCGACGATCGTGCGGCAGATCTCCAGGCCCGCCGCGCCGGTCGCCGCGTCCCGTACGAACGCGCGGTCGATCTTCAAGGTGTTGATTGGCAGCCGTCGGAGGTGGGCCAGTGAGGAGTGGCCGGTCCCGAAGTCGTCGAGCGCTAGCCGCACCCCGAGCGTCCCCAGCGCCTGACAGGTGCCGAGCGCCCGCTCGGCATCGCGCATCGCCATCCCCTCGGTGATCTCCAGCCGCAGGCGCTCTGGCGCAAGGTCGGCCTCGACGAGGGCCGCGGCCACCTCGTCGGCAAGCCCCGGCTGGTCGAACTCCGCCGCCGAGAGGTTCACGGCGACAGTCGGTGCCGCAGCCCCGTGTCGGCTCTCCCAGGCGCGGGCCTGCCGACAGGCCATCCCCAGCACCCAGCGTCCGAGCTCACGGGCCAGCCCCATCCCCTCCAGCACCGCGAGGAATCGCCCAGGCAGGATCAGCCCCTCGCCCGGGCACTCCCAGCGCACCAGTGCCTCAACTTCCGCGACGCGGCCCGTCGCGAGCTCGACGATCGGCTGGTAGTGCAGCGCGAATTCGCCGCGCTCGAGCGCCCGCCTCAAGTCCTCCTCCAGGGCGACCCGGGCGAGGAGCTGGATGTGCATCCCTGGGTGGAACAGTGCGTATCCCCCCCGTCCCGCCCCCTTCACCCGGTACATCGCGATGTCGGCGTCGCGCAGCACCTCCTCCGTCCGCGCATATCCCGGCCCGCCCACGACCACCCCGATGCTGGCCGCGAGTGAGAATCGCCGCCCGTCGAGCACCACGGGCGGCGCGAGGGCGCGCAGGATACGGTCGGCCACCTCGATCGCCCCCGCCACATTCGCGTCCCCCGCCAGCAAAACCGCGAACTCGTCCCCGCCCAGCCGGGCCACGGTGTCCTCGTCGCGCAACGCCGCCGACAGGCGCGCCGCGATCTCGCGGAGCAGCCGGTCGCCCGCATCGTGGCCGAGGGTGTCGTTGACATCCTTGAAATGGTCGAGGTCGAGGCAGAGCACCGCGCATCGGCCCCCATTGCGGCGACCTCGGGCGAGGGCCTGCCCGAGGCGGTCGTGGAAGAGGGCACGATTGGGCAAGCCGGTCAGCGGGTCGTGGGTCGCCTGGTGCGCGAGCCGCGCCTCCAGCCGCTTGCGCTCGCCGATGTCGCGCAGGATCGCCTGCTTCCGGCCATCCGGCAGCCGCGTCACGCTGGCCTCGGCGGGGAACGTCGTGCCGTCCTTGCGCCGCATCAGGCGCTCCTCCAGGAGGGACCCACCGCCCACCGCGAGGGGTGGCAGTGGCCGCGCGGCTAGATCGGTGGGGGCGATTACGTCCACAGTCCCCAGCCCCAGCAGCTCCTCGCGCGCGTAGCCGAGCATGGCGCAGGCCCGGGCGTTCACCTCGAAGAACCGCCCCCCCTCGTCGAAGACGCAAATCCCATCCGGGGCCTGCTCCACCAGCGCGCGGTAACGCCCCTCGCTCTCGCGCAGCGCCGCCTCCGCCGCTCGCCGCGCGGTCACATCCTCCGAATGCATCACCACGAGGTCGGGTGGCACGGGGACGTAGGTGACGACGACGTCGGTGTCCGCGCCGGTCGCGGGCGAGCGGTAGCACAGCTCATGGTGCAGGGTGGCCCCCGACGCGAAGCAGTGGGCGAGGTGCTCGATCACCGTCGGATAGTCGCGGTAGAGGGCGGAAGCCCTCCCCCCGGGCCTGGCCGCCAGCGCCCCGCGCGCGAAGGCGTCGGCGGCCGCGTTGTACTCGGCGAAGACGAAGTCGCCGTCGGCGTGCCGCCAGGTGTAGGTCGGCAGCGGGAACGCCTGGTACTGCGCCCGCAGCCGCGCCTCGCGCGCGCGCAGCGCCGCCTCGGCCACCTTGCGCGGCGTGATGTCCTGGAAGTAGACGGCCAGCCCCGCCGGCGAGGGGTAAGCGCGCACCTCGAACCAGGTGTCGCCACCCGGGTAGGCCGCCTCGAAGGCGACCGCGACGCCGGAGGTCATCGCGCGGCGATAGGCCTCCTCGATGCCGGTGCCAACGACCTCCGGGAAGACGTCCCAGCCGCGCGCGCCCAGCAGCGCGGCGCGCGGTCGCCCGAACAGCGCCTCCGCCCTGGGATTGAGGTACACGAAGCGCCACGCGGTGTCCACGACGAAGACCGCGTCGGTGATGCTCTCCAGGACCGCCAGGATCGCCGCGCTGCCCGGCATGGCGGGCGTGGTGGCTCCGGTCGGCGTCGGTGTCGCGAAGAATTCGTCGAGTACTGGTCGCTGATCGCTCACCATCCCCGCGCCCCATACTAGAGAAGAGGAGTCGTGTTTATAGTTCCCAACAGTGTACTCGATCGACCACACGACCGCGCAAGGGCCGAAAGTCCCGGTTCCTCGCCGCCCGCGATCCGACGTCAGCGGCCTCATCCCTCGTCAGTAGGTGAGGGCGAGCGCGCCGAGGGTGAGGCCCGCGCCGGAGCCGCCGAGGAGGACGCGATCGCCGCGCCGGATGCGGTCGGTGGCAACGGCCTCGGCGAGGGCGAGGGGGAGGGAGGCGGCGACACAGTTGCCGCGCAGGGGGAGGTTGTTGACGACCTGGGCGGGGGTGAAGCCGAGGCGGTCGGTCAGGAGGTCGATCGCGTGGCGGCTGGCCTGGTGGGCGACGAGCGCGGCGATCTCGACGCGGGTCCAGCCGATCGCGCGGAGAAACTCGTCGAGGAAGGGGCCAATCAGGCGCGCACCCTGGCGGTAGATGCGCGGGCCGTCCATCCGAAAGAGATTCATCTCGGGGGTGGTCGCGGGATCGTTCGGGTGGTAGCCGGTGCCGCCGCCGAGGACGACGGTGTGGTCGGCCCCGCTGGGGTGGGTGGCGAAGCGCCCCCCCCAGATGGCACTGGCCCGTCCGGACGGGGTGGGGGCGACGATCGCGGCGGCGGCGGCGTCGCCGAAGAGGACGGCGCTCTCGCGCTCCTGCGGGTTGAGGGAGCGGGAGGCGCGCTCGCTGCTGACGATCAGGATGGTGCGGTAGATCCCTGTGGCGATCTGAGCGGCGACGGTGTGGAGGGCGAACGGGAAGCTGAGGCAGGTGGCATTGAGATCGAAGCAGGCGGCGCGACCGTCGGGTAGGCCGAGTTCGCGCGCGAGGAGGGCGGCGGTGCAGGGGATCGTCTGGTGTGGCCCGGCGGAAGCGCCGACGATCGCGTCGAGGTCAGTCGCGGCGAGTCCGGCGTTTGCCAGGGCATCGCGTGCGGCTGCCGCGCCCATGACTAGAGAAGTCTCGCTGTCGCTCGCGTAGCGGCGCTCGCGGACGCCGGTGGCGCGGGTGATCCAGTCTGGCGCGATGCCGAGGCTCTCCGCGAGTTCGGCGTTGGCGACGCGGCGCGCGGGGAGATAGGTGCCGAGGCTGGTGATCTGGACGGGGAACATGGTGGTGGTGTGCTCCTGTGGTGGTGGGTGGCCCTCACCCCCACCGCCTGGGGGCGGCGACCCTGCTCCCGATTCCAGGAGCGGGGTGGGGGCGTTGCGTGCGTGGTCGGCGGGCGCGCGGTGTGGTGGGTAATATACGGCGGCGCTGTTCGCCCGAGGCATCGCGTTGTGCGAGCCCGAGGGTGCAGTGCCATTGTGAAGAGATCAACGTTCTTAGCGCCGAGTTGTCTCACGACTTTGCGCTATTTGCGCCAGTTCGCGAGGGTGCGCGGCGGTCGGGGCGTGCCGAGGCGTATGCCCAGCGCGACGGGGAAGGCGAGGAAGAGGGTCAGGGGGACGTAGGCGAGCAGGAGGCCCAAGGCTCCTTTGCCGAGCAGGCGGATGGCTTGGACGTCGGCACGGAGATCGCCGCGGAGCCCGCCCGCGCCGTTGACGATCCGGGCGATCTCGCCGAGGAGGATACCGAGGGCGAGGATCGGGAGCGCGCGCCAGGAGCGCAACGCGATGCCGCCGAGGATGCCGACGAGCAGGAAGCCGAGCACGGCGGTGGGGCCGTTGACGAAGAGGAAGCAGTAAGCGAGGGCGGCGGCGAAGATGATGGCGGGGGTGGGCGGGTGGCGGTGCATGGGGACTCCTGGGGGTGTGGGATATCGGTGGACTGAAGCCCCGGCTGAAGGCTTCGCCACGAAGTCCGCCTGCGCGGGCTGGATCATTGGTATGTAACGTGGTGTTTACCGGGATGGGTTTCGTCTTGCAGCATCCCAGTCCCCGGAGGGGGACTTCGTGGCGACCGCAGTTGCCTTCAGCCGGGATTTATACCCTGCTGAGTCAGGGTGCTTCAGTCCACCGGCCTCCCACCTTCCCAGAAGCAATCGGTCAAACACCACCCAGTAGGCCGCTCGCCGCTTATCCTAACGCACCCCTTCTCGCCAATGTCACCCCACGCGGCGGACGCGGCGGCGCTTCACGCCCGCCTCGGCGGGGGGATGCCCTCTTCGATCGTGAGATCGGGGGGGCGGCAGGCGTAGCCGGTGATCGTGGTGGTCAGGTTGGCGCGGACTTCGTCGGCGATCGGGGCGAAGGGGATGTCGGGGGGGAGGGCGAGGGCGACGCGGAGGTGGCCGGGGCGCTCCTGGGTGGCGCGGTAGTCGAGGATGTGGGGGCTGGCGAGGAGGATGGCGCGACGGATGGTGTCGGGGAAGAAGGGGCGCGTGGTGCCGTCGGCGGCGAGGAAGTGGCAGAGGTCGTCCTGGCGACCCTCGACGGCGGCGATGACCTGGAACGGTGAGCCACACCGGCAGGGGGCGGGGTCAAGTTGCAACACATCGTTGAGGCGGTAGCGGATGATCGGTTGGGTCCGCCGCCAGAGGTCGGTGACGATCGGGGTGACGCGCCCCGCGTCGCCCGGCAACGGCTCGTATTGGATCGCCACGAGGTCTTCCTGGACGTGGAGCGAGCCGCTGGGGCAACTGAGCGCCAATAACCCCTCGGTACACTGGTAGACCTGGCCGACCGGCGCGGCGAAGACCGTCTCCAGGCGCGCGCGGTCTTGCGGCTCCAGCGTCTCGGCGACGGCGAGGAGGCGGTCGGGGCGGGCGCGCAACTCTCCGGCCTCGCGGGCGTCGGCGAGGAAGCCGAGCAGGGAGGGAGGGCCGACGATAAACGCGGGGTCGAAGGCGTTGAGGGCGGCGACGGCGTCGGCGACCGGCAGCATCAGGTCGAAGAAGCGGAAGCGGACCAACCTGCCGCCCAGCCCCTCATAGAGGTTGCTGTTGGCGCGGAGGAAGAAGGCGACGCGGGTCGGCTCGCGGCGCGGGGTCAGCGTGCGCGCCAGGATTGTCCCGGCCCAGGCGGCGGACTCCCAAGGGCTGACGAGGAACAGCCCGCGATGCCCGGAGGTGCCGGACGAGAGGCCGACGGTCAGCGCGCCGAGCGTCGGGCGGAAGTCGCGCCCGCGCTCGGCGGCGAGGGCGACCGCCTCCGCGTCAGCGCGCCGGACGCCGCGCGTGTTGAGGCGGTCGAAGTTCGCCATCATCAACTGCTTGTCGATCGTCGGGAGATTTCGCCATTCGATGGGGTCGTGACCGCGCCAGTGGTCGGCGTAGAAGGGGGAATGGGCGCGGGCGAAGGCGACGATCCGGCGGGCGTGGCGCTCGCGGTAGCGGTCGAGGCGGGGGCCGCGTAACGTCTGCCAGCGCCAGCGGGCGCGCAGGAAGTGGGCGGCGATCAGCGGCGCGGCGCGGTTCATTGCGCGCTCGCGGTCGCGCCCTGCATCGCGCGGAGTGCCGCCGACTCGCGCCGAAGTTCGCGGCCCAGCGCCTCGGCGCAGTGGGTCGGCACGATGGCGACATCCGGGCGGGCGCGGGCGAAGTCGTGGAGCTTCTCGATCGTCGCGCGCAGGGCGCGCGGGTCGTCGGCGATCAGGTTGATGAGGGGCGGCGGCGGTCGGCGCTCGCGGTAGGACCGGCTGAGCCAGCAGCCGTCGGCGGCGAGGAGGAGGTCGCCGCGCTCGCCCCGCGCCAGCAGGCCGATCTGGCCGCGCGCGTGGCCGGGGAGCGGGACGAGCAAGGCGGAGCCGTCGCCGAAGAGGTCGTGCGTCGGGCCGAGCGCGGGGAGGACTGGACCGTCGAAGCGGTCGATCAGGGTCGCGCGGGCGGCGAAGTCGTCGGGGATGAGCGCGGGGATGACGCCGCGCAGGAGGGCACGGACGCCCCGGCGCCGGGAGGTGTCGTCCCAGGCGGCGCGGCTGACGATGAACTGCGCGCGCGGGAAATCGCGCAGCCCGGCGATGTGGTCGGCGTGGAAGTGGGAGACGACGACGCGCGCGATGTCGTCCACCGTCAGGCCGAGCGCGCCGAGTTGCGCGGCGACCGCGAGGCGCGGACCCAGGCGCATCGGCGTCATCAGCCGATAGAGGGCGAACGGCCAGCCGCGCGCGGCGTCGAGGATACGGGGAGCGTAGCCGGTGTCGAACAGGGTCCAGCCGTGCGCCGGGTGGCCGAGCAGCGCGACCGGCGCGTGGCAGGCGATCCGGCGTCGCCGCCCCCCCCGGATCATGGCCGACTCGCTGGCGAGGCAGTAGCCGGTGTCAACGAGGTGAGTCGTCAGTCGCCGGTCGTCAGTCGTCAGTGAAGGAGTGGCGAGTGCCGAGTGCTGATGGCTGATAGCTGATAGCTGACCGCTGTTTGCCAACATCTCAGCCTCCGGTCGTTGTGAGGGCGGCGAGGGTGCGGGCGATGCCGTCGTTCAGGGCAATGGGGGGAGTATAGCCGAGGTCGCGGCGGGCGGCGGCGATGTCGTAGGTCTGGGTGCGGGCGAGGATGGCGGCCGAGTAGCGGGTGAGCAACGGTTCCTGGCCGGACAGGTGGGCGCGGGCTTCCATGACGGTGGCGGCGGCGAGGGCGGCGGCGAGGGGGACGGCGCGCGGGCGATCGGGGAGGCCAAGGCCGTGCAGGACGGCGGCGATGACATCCCAGAGGCGGGGGTGCGCGTCGTTGGTGATCGTGTAGGTGCGACCGACAGCGGCGGGGGCGTCGAGGGCGAGCAGCAGGGCGTGGGCGACGTTGTCCACGTAGGTCAGATCGACGCGGTTCCAACCGTCGCCGATCTGGATGAGGCGACCGCGCCGCGCGGCGTCGAGGAGGCGCGGCAGGAGGGCGTTGTCGCCGGGGCCGAAGATCGCCTTGGGGCGGATGATCACGGTGGCGAGATCTTGGCGCGCGGCGGCGTTGACACGATCCTCGCCCAGCGCTTTGGTCAGGGAGTAGACGGAAGCGGGTCGGCGTGGGCGCGGGGCGTCCTCGGTCTGACTGATCACGTCGCGCCCGGCGAAGGTGACGCTCGGTGAGGAGACGTAGATGAGGCGACGGACACCCCCCGCGCGGCACCCGGCGATGACCGCCGCCGTCCCCGCGACGTTGATCTCGAAGAAGTCCCGGCGACGCCCCCACGGCGCGGAGAGCGCCCCCGCGTGGATGACGGTGTCGACGCCAGCACAGGCACGGCGGATAGCGGCGGGGTCGCGCAAATCGGCGACATGGGGCTCCGCGCCCGCCGCGAGGAGATCATCGACGTGCGAGAAGTCGCGCCCGAGGAGGCGGACCCGGTGGCCCTGCGCGAGGGCGAAGGCGGCGACGCGGCGACCGAGGAAGCCGGTGCCGCCGGTGATCAGAATGTGCATGGGGACGTACCTCCACTGGCGGGGATGATAGCGTGATGTGGGTAGGATTGAGAAGGGACTCCCGACTTGGGGGGCGTTAGCGGGGGATAGTGTATGTCTGCGGGAGGGGCAATGCGGTGGGGGATATAAGGGCGTATTGTGTCCTCCCACCCCTGCCCAGGTTTCTCCGATCGTGGGTGGGAGGCCGGCGTGCGGGCGTATGCAATACGCCCTTCTATCCCCCACCGTGCCTATTCCCGCAGGGGTGCGGCGTCCCTGGCGTTGGGGGGATGATCGCGCACGGCAGATGCCACGTACCACCGGTTGTAGGGGCGTATCGCATACGCCCAACCCACGCCGTGCATCCTACAAGCGTTTGTAGACCGGCGGGGCGGAGAGGGCGCACTATATCTCCGACCGGCCTGCCAGCCCGCGGGCGTTAATCAATTCCGGCGGGCACCACCAGCGCCGGGGTGCTGTCGGTGACGATCCCGGCCAGCAATTCGTCGCGGGCGGCGAGGAGGCTGCGGGCGATGATCTGGCGGTTGATCTCGCTGGTCCCCTCGCCGATCTCGTTGATCTTGACCTGCCGCCAATAGCGCCCGGCGGCGCTGTCGGCCAGGAAGCCCGCGCCGCCGAGAATCTGCGCCGACTGATCGGCGGCGCGCTTGGCGGTCTCGGAGGCGAAGATTTTGGCCATGCTGGCCCCGCGGCTGTAGGGGCGTCCCTGGTCCTTCAACCACGCCGCCTTGAGGACCATCGTGCGCGCCAGTTCGATCTCCATCGCCATGTCGGCCAGCTTGAATTGGATCGCCTGGAAGTCGGCGATCGGGCGACCGAACTGCTGGCGGCGCGGCGCGTAGGCGAGGGCTTCGTCGAGGCATGCCTGCGCCAGCCCGACCGAGAGCGCACCGACCGCGACCCGCCCGGCGTCGAGGATCTGGAGGAACTGGCGGAAACCCGCGCCTCGCGCGCCGAGCAGGTGCCACTCGGGGACGCGGCAGTCGTTGAAATGGAGCGGGCTCTGGTTCGATGCACGCCAGCCGACCTTCTCGTAGGCGGGGCCGCGCGTGAAGCCGGGGGTCTCCTGCGGGACGATGATCGCGGAGAGTTCCGGCTTGCCGTCGGGCCGGGTGCCGGTGCGCGCGATGATCGTCACCCCGGCGGTGATCGCGGTGCCGCCGTTGGTGATGTAGCGCTTCGCGCCGTTGATGACCCATTGGCCGTCGCGCAGCTCGGCGACCGTCTCGGTGCCGCCCGCGTCGGTGCCGGCGTGCTCCTCGGTCAGCCCGAACGCCCAGAGGCGACGACCATCGGCGACCTGGGTGAGGAAGCGGGCCTGCTGCTCGCGGCTGCCGAAGGCGACGAGCGGCGCGCAGCCGAGCGAGACGTGCGCCTCCATCGTGATCCCGACGCCCGTGTCGGCGCGACTGATTTCCTCGATGGCGAGGCAGTAGGAGACGAAGTCGCCGCCCTCGCCGCCGTACTCGGGGGGCAAGTTGAGGCCCATCAGCCCGAGTCGGGCCATCTCCTCGACGATGTCATAGGGGAACTGCTGTGCGCGGTCGAGCGCGGCGGCGCGCGGGCGGATGGCCCGCTGGGCGAAGTCGCGGGCGAGGTCGCGCCAGCGGGTTTGTTCGGGGGTGAGGTCGAAGTTCATAGGGTGGTCCTCCGTGATGGGGACGGGTGGGCGGAGGTGTTTGGGGGCTACCGGACTATTTCGGAGCTTGTGACCGCCAGCGCCCCACGGCTTGCTTCGCCTGGGCGAGCGTTCTCATGGCGTTACCTCGCAACAACGAGCTACCCTTCGCGTGGAAGTTAACGCCAGCATTGATGAGTAGTTGCACCTTGCGCCACTGATTGTCCGCGCGGCGCGGCGGGACCTTGAAGTAGAGCCCCCTATCCACCATTGGGCGGGCGCATTGCGGGCAGGCTACTTGGTCGCGTTGCCCCCGCTGCTTAATGCCCCGCCGACAGATGAAGCAGACGTGGGTCCGCTTGCTCTCCGAGGGACGAGAGGTTCGCGCCGAGAAATCCCGCCAGGACCGATATTTGCCCATCGTGCAACCTCGAATATCCGACCTCGCCACCGTGCCTTGCCGCCAGGGGCCATAGGCCACCAGTTGAGTGCTGTACGTCGGCTGCAACAGGCGAGATATACACGTCCGCGTCATTCCTTGCGCAGGCGACGCAGTTCCGCTTCGAGTGCGGTAATACGCTCGTCTCGTTCGGCGAGTTGCGCCGCGCGTTCGTCCATGAGTTCGGTTAGGCGGCGGTTGTAGGCGCGGAGTTCGGGACCGGTGGGGACGAGTTGGCCGTCCTGGTCGTAGACGCGCAGGAGGAAGCCTTGGGGCAGAAAGGAGATGCCGAGGGCGCTGTGCCAGCGACCGTCGGCCTCCGACTCCAAGGGGATGTAGCCGTGCGGGCCGAGTTTGCGTGCCCAGAGGTGTTCCGGGGGGAACTCGCCGGTCGCGTCGAAGACGAGGTATTCGGGGATACCGAGCGCGGCGTAAGCGGCTGGTTTGGCGCTCGGGGTGGCCTCGTTGAGGTCGCGCGCGACGGCGGTGGACGGGCTGGCGATCTCGATCACCAGGGCGGGCGGGCCGTCGGCGGCGACGATGATCGAGTCGCGCGAGCTGTTGCTGAGAGTCGGGTGGACGAGGATGTCGGGGGAGAGGGACGCGCTCCGCCGCCCGACGCGCGGGACGATCATCCTGATCTGGTTGCCGACGAACCAGGGGAGGCCGCGCCCGTGGCCGCAGGCGTCGAGGCCATCGTGCAGGGCCGTGATCGCGCCCTGGTGGGTCGAACTCCCCAAGATCGAATCGTCCGTGTCGTCGGCGAGGTCCGCGAACTGCGGCCCGAGGGCGATCGTCTGGTGGAGGGTCATGGCCTCTTCCCTTTGCTACGGTTGGTCGTCGTCGCCTATCTTACCATGCCTCTTTTCACCACAGAGACGAGGGGGGTTACAGAGAGGGGACGGAGGAGAACGATCGGGGCGATGTTCCCGGTCGTCGATATTGGGGCGCAATCGGGCTGGTCTGACCAAAGTACTACGTGGTGGGGTTGACAGGGCGCGATCGGCACTGTAGTATGGCGAAGGTGCCGGACGCCCGTTCGCAGCATAGTGGAGCCAAGCGCCTGATGAGTACGCCGCGCCGCCTCGGACAAGCGAATCTCTCGACGTCCGTGGTCGTCGTCGTCCTTATTAGCCTCCTCCTTGAGGGAGGAGATTGCTGCTTGGGGGGCGAACGGTAACGCGGACGAAAAAGCGAGTAACGACGAAGCGCCTCCCAAGCAACGGGGAGGCGCTTCTTCATTATCTGGCGCTGGTGCGGCGGGGGCGCGACGACCGTGATCGAGGAGGGCTTTGTGGGCGACGGGGCGGACGGAGGGCAGCGGCGGATGAGCGGGGGTGACGGGCGCGAGCGGTCGGGACGGTGGTGGGATCACCGGGCCGACGTGGCGGAGTCGCCGCCGATCCCGCCGGTCGTCCGCTGGCGCGGGAGCGCCCACGAGTACGATTTCGGACCGCAGGAGAGCCCCCCGGAAAGGACGCCGAAGGCCCGCTGGCGCGAGAGTGCGCACGAGTACGATTTCGGCGGCGAATGGTGAGGCGTCAGTCGAAGGTCGAAGGTCGAAAATGGCACCGTGCCATTGAAGAAGCTACCGGCCAAGAGCGAACCTCTTTCGACTTTCGACCTTCGACCTTCGACTCAAAAGGGAGATGCAGCATGAGTTCCGCCACGATAGCCCCCGCGGCCAGCGTCGCCGCAGCGACCGAGACGCCGGCCAAGCGACCGTACCTGGGGGCGCACGCCCTCTGCGACGCGCTCATCCGCGAGGGCGTGGATGTGATCTTCGGCTATCCGGGTGGCGCGGTCATCCCCCTCTACGATGTGCTGCCGAGTTATGAGCCGCAGTTGCGCCACATCCTGGTGCGGCACGAGCAGTGGGCGGGCCATGCCGCCGAGGGCTATGCCCGCGCCACCGGCAAGGTGGGGGTCTGCCTGGCGACGAGCGGGCCGGGCGCGACGAATTTCGTCACGGCGATCGCCGACGCGATGCTCGACTCGACCCCGCTGGTGGCGATCACCGGGCAGGTGGGCCTGCCGATGATCGGCAAGGACGCCTTCCAGGAAGTGGACATCATCGGCGTGACGCTGCCGATCACCAAGCACTCATTCCAGATCGAGCGGGTGGAGGATGTGCCGCGCGTGGTCGCCGAGGCGTTCCACCTGGCGCGCAGCGGGCGACCCGGCCCGGTCCTGATCGATCTGCCGAAGACGACGATCATCGCGCCGACGACACCGAGCAAGGGGCACACCGTCGAGATGCCCGGCTACCGCCCGACGATGAACGGCAACGGGGGGCAGATCAAGGCGGCGGCGAAGCTGATCGCGCGGGCGCAGAAGCCGGTTGTGATGGCCGGGCACGGGATCAGCATCAGCGGCGCGGGGGCGGAGTTGCGGGCGCTGGCCGAGAAGGCTGATCTGCCGGTGGCGTTCACCCTGCACGGCCTCGGCACCTTGCCCGACTCGCACCCGAACGCGATCGGCTTCATGGGGATGCACGGCCACGCCCACGTCAACCGGGCGATCGATGAGTGCGATCTGCTGATCACTGTCGGGGCGCGCTTCGACGACCGCGCGACCGGGCGGGTCGATATGTTCGCGCCGAACGCCACGGTGATCCATATCGACATCGACCCGGCGGAGATCGGCAAGAACATCCGCGTCGATGTGCCGGTCGTCGGCGACGCGAAGCGTGTGCTGGCGCGGCTGGTAGAGGAGGTCAAGCCCGCCGACCGCGCCGAGTGGCGGGGGCGGATCGAATCGTGGCGGATCGCGCCGCCGACCCCGAACTTCTCGGCGGATGAGCCGGGAATCTCGCCGTTCAAGGTGATCGCCGCCCTGCGCGCCGCGACCAGCGGCGAGGCGATCTTCACCAGTGACGTGGGCCAGCACCAGATGTGGGCGGCGCAGTGGGGTAGTTATGAGGCCCCGAACCGCTGGATCAGCTCCGGCGGGGCGGGGACGATGGGCTTCGGCCTGCCGGCGGCGATGGGCGCGCAGGTTGGCTGCCCGGACACGGAGGTCTGGGCGATTTGCGGCGATGGCGGCGTGCAGATGTCGTCGGCGGAACTCTCCACGATCGCGACCGAGCGGATCCCGGTGAAGCTGGCGATCTTCAACAACGGCTTCCTGGGGATGGTGCGCCAGTGGCAGCAACTCTTCCACGGCGGCAATTATGCCCACACCCCGATCGGCGCGCCGGACTTCGTGAAGCTGGCCGACGCCTATGGGATTCCGGGGCTGCGCGCCGAGCGGCCCGAGGAGGTCTGGGCGGTCATCAATCAGGCCCGCGCCATCGATGGCCCGGTGGTGGTCGAGTTCCGCATCAACCCGGAAGAGAACGTTTATCCGATGGTCGCGCCCGGCGCGGCGAACTCGCAGATGATCGAGGCGGACCCGGCGGCGGCGGAGTAAGTCCGTAGTCCGTAGTAGCTACGGAGAAAGCTAAACATCTTGCCCTGCTTCGGCCCTCTACGGACTACGGACTGCGGACTACGGACTCAACAAGGGAGCGACAATGACGGCTGTGACAAACGCGCCGGGCGGGACGAGCGAGCGGACGTTGAGCGTGCTGGTGGATGACCAGCCGGGCGTCCTCAATCGGGTGTCGAGTTTGCTGCGGCGGCGACGGTTCAATGTCGATAGCCTCAATGTCGGGGCGAGCGAGCAGCCGGGGATGTCGCGGATGACGATCGCGCTGCGCGGCGACCCGGCGGAGACCGAGCAGGCGGTGAAGCAGCTCTACAAGCTGCTGGAAGTCCGCAAGGTCGTGGACCTCAGCAACGAGCGGCTGATCTCGCGCGAGTTGGCGCTGATTAAGGTGTCGGCGACGGACGAGACGCGCGCGCAGATCCGCGAGATCGCGGAGCTGTTCAACGCGCGAATCGCCGATGTCGCGCCGCGCTCGCTGGTGGTCGAGGCGGTCGGCTCGGTCGCGCGGGTCGATAGCTTGCTGGACATGCTGCGACCGTACGGTATTAAAGAGATCGCGCGCACGGGGCGCGTCGCGGTCGCGCGCGGCGTTGGTGGCGAGGGCTGAAAGAGGGTAACGGGGCGTTCGCAGGGACGCCCCTTCTGCTGTCCGGGGGGCGAGTCGTGGGTCGTGAGTCGTGAGTCGTGAGAGAAGAGTCGGCAGTCGGCAGTCGTCAGTGAGGGGCGGGAGTAAGGAAGGCGGGCGGTTGAAACCGCGCCTGAGGGTGGCTGCGAACGGCGGGGGGCCGTTGGACTGAAGTCCCGGCTGAAGGCGACTGCGATCGCCACGAAGCCCGCCTTCGTGGGCTGTTCGGTGCCGGTGCCACGCTAGTGGTGTCTCACCAGCGATTCAGTTGGGGTGGATCTGGCTACATGTTCGTGGACCTTCAGGCGCGGTTTGGACCGCTGACGCTATGGGGATACGAGGGTGATGCAAGGCGAGGGAGGTGGGGAGCGGGAGGGAGTGACGGCGGTGCCGACGCTGGAGACGGCGCGGCTGTACTTGCGACCATTCACCCTGGCCGATGCGCCCCTGGTGCAGGAGATGGCCGGGGACGTACGTGTCTCGGCAACAACACTCAATATCCCGCACCCCTACCCGGAAGGGTTGGCACGGGAGTGGATCGGAACCCACGCCGCGAGCGCCGCCGAGGGCAGGGTGTACGTCTTCGCTATCGAGCGCAAAGCAGACAGGGCGCTGCTCGGTGCGATAGCCACCACCATCACGCGGCAGCACGCGCGCGCCGAGATCGGTTACTGGCTCGGGTTCTCGCACTGGAATCAGGGGTACACCACCGAGGCCGCGCGCCGTGTCGTCGCCTTCGGCTTCGAGGAACTGGGTCTCAATCGTATCCAGGCGACCTATTGGCCGCGCAACCCGGCCTCCGGTCGGGTCATGGAGAAGGCGGGGCTGATCTACGAGGGGACGTTGCGCGGGTACTTGCTCCGAAAAGGCAGCTTCGAGGACACGGCGATCCATGCGCTCCTGCGCGCCGATTGGGAGAAGCTGTCAGTTCACGCTGATAGCCGATAGCTGATAACTGGGGAGGATTACTGATGGCGGTCACGATCTACTACGACAACGATGCGAACCTCGATCTGCTGAAGGACAAGAAGGTGGCGGTCATCGGCTATGGCAGCCAGGGGCACGCGCACTCGCTGAATCTCAAGGAGAGCGGCGTCGATGTGCGCGTGGGCCTGCACGCGTCGAGCAAGAGCCGGGTCAAGGCCGAGGCGCGCGGGCTGCGCGTCCTCGATGTGGCCGACGCCGCGCGGGAGGCCGACGTCATCATGGTCGTGGTACCGGACGAGTTGCAGAGCACAGTCTACGAGGAGTCGATCAAGCCGCATCTGACGCCGGGCAAGATGCTGATGTTCGCGCACGGCTTCAACATCCACTACCAGTTCATCAGCCCGCCGGAAGGGGTCGATGTGACGATGATCGCGCCGAAGAGCCCCGGCCACCGCGTGCGCGAACTCTACAAGGAGGGGGTCGGCGTGCCGGGCCTGCTTGCGGTGCAGCGGGACGCCACCGGCCACGGCAAGGAGCTGGCGCTGGCCTACGGCAAGGCGATCGGCTGCACCAAGGCGGGCGTGATCGAGACGACCTTCGCCGAGGAGACGGAGACGGACCTCTTCGGCGAGCAGGCGGTCCTCTGCGGCGGCGTCAGCGCCCTCATCCAGGCCGGGTTCGAGACGCTGATCGAGGCGGGGTATCAGCCGGAGATGGCCTACTTCGAGTGCCTGCACGAGATGAAGCTGATCGTGGATCTGATGTATGAGGGCGGCCTGAAGTACATGCGCTACTCGGTGTCGAACACCGCCGAGTTCGGCGATTACACCAGCGGCCCGCGCGTCGTCGATGAGCACGTCAAGGAGTCGATGCGCAAGATCCTCTCGGACATCCGCGAGGGGACATTCGCCAACCGCTGGATGGACGAGAATCGCCTCAACGGCCAGGCGAACTTCAAGCAGATGCGCGCCAGCCACACCGAGCACCAGATCGAGCAGGTCGGCGAGCAACTGCGCGGGATGATGCCGTTCATCAAGAAGGGCGACACTGAGTAGTGAGTCGTCGGTTGTCGGTCGTCAGTCGTCAGGGGTCCGCTGCAAGGCAGAAGTATTGAGTCAGCACCGCGTCACTACTGACGACCGACGACCGACGACTGACGACTACCCCGGAGGGAGTCATGGAGCCTGGCATTACCACGGGCGCGCGGCGGATTCGCGTTTTCGACACGACGTTGCGGGATGGGGAGCAGTCGCCGGGGGCGACGATGTCCCTGGAGGAGAAGCTGGAGGTCGCGACGGCGCTGGCCGAGCTTGGCGTCGATGTGATCGAGGCCGGGTTCCCGATCGCCTCACCCGGCGACCTCGCTGCGGTGCGCCAGATCGCCGAGCAGGCGCGCGGCGTGACGATCGCGGCGCTGGCGCGCTGCGTCAAGGCCGACATCGACGCGGCGGTCGAGGCGCTGCGCCCGGCGGCGGACCCGATGCTGCACGTCTTCTTCTCCACCTCCGATATCCATCTCCAGCATCAGGTGCGGCTCTCTCGGGAAGGGGCGCTGGAGCGGATCGACCAGATGGTCCGCTATGCCCGGGCCGCGGTGCCGAACGTCGAGTGGTCGGCGATGGACGCCACGCGGACCGATCTCGATTACCTCTGCCGCGCGGTCGAGGTGGCGGTGCGCGCGGGCGCGACGACGATCAACCTGCCCGACACGGTCGGCTATACCCTGCCGCACGAGTGCGCGCGGATGTTCACGCGGGTGCGCGAGTACCTGGCGGAGCGGGTACCGAACGCCGACCAGATCGTCTTCAGCACGCATAACCACGACGACCTCGGGCTGGCGACCGCGAACACGATCGCGGCGATCGAGGCGGGGGTGCGGCAGATCGAGGTGACGGTCAACGGGATCGGCGAGCGCGCGGGCAACACGCCGCTCGAAGAGGTCGTGATGGCGCTGCGGACGCGCGCCGACAATTACGGCGGCTACACCACCGGGGTTCGCAGCGAGCGGATCGGCGGCGTGTCGTCGCTCGTCGGGCGCTGCACCGGGATCGTCGTCGCGCCGAACAAGGCGGTCGTCGGCTCCAACGCCTTCGCGCACGAGTCGGGGATCCACCAGGACGGCGTGATCAAAGACCGCACGACCTACGAGATCATGACCGCCGAGTCGGTCGGCTGGACCGCCGATCAACTGGTGCTGGGCAAGCACTCGGGGCGCGCGGGCTTCCGCCAGCGGCTCGCGGACCTCGGCTACGAGGTCGATCAGGAGCGGTTGCAGGGACTCTACGCGCGCTTCATCGCCCTGACCGACCGGAAGAAGCGGATCGACGACGCTGATATCGTGGCGATCGTCGAGGAGGAGGAGCAGCATTCCGGGCCGGAGGCGTTCGCGCTGCTGGCCTGGCGCTCGGCCAGCGCCTCGGACGGGCCGGGGCGGGCGGACGCGGCGGTGGTGCTGGCGATCGACGGGCAGGAGTACGAGGCGAGCGGCACCGGCAACGGTCAGGTGGACGCCCTCTTCGCCGCGATCAATCACCTCGTCCGCATCCCGAACACCCTCGTCTCCTACCACATCGACGCGGTGACGCCGGGTGGCGACGCGCAGGGGGCGGTGGCAGTGACGATCGCGGTCGGCGACCGCACCTTCCAGGGGCGCGGCGTGGCGACCGATGTGGTGGAGGCGAGTATCCGCTCGTACCTCGTCGCCCTCAACCGCGCGGCGAGCGCCGCCAAAGGGACGGAGCACCGCGGGGACGCGGAGACGCAGAGGGCCGCAGAGAGGAACGAGAGCAAAGGGCGCGAGGAAGTCGCGGAGCGAGTATAGTATTTTCTCAATTCGTTCTCCGCGTCACTCTGCGTCTCCGCATCTCTGCGGCGAAAAACGAATCTTGCATGGTTAGGGAAAGTAGGGGTGTTCCGATGGGCATGACGATGACCGAGAAGATCATGGCGCGGCACGCGGGATTGGAGTCGGTCAAGCCGGGCGATCTGATCGAGGCCGAGATCGACCTGATGATGGGCAACGACATCACCGCGCCGATCTCGATCAAGCGCCTGAAAGATATCGGGCTGACGAAGCTGCCGTACCCGGAGAAGTTCTTCCTGGTGCTGTCGCACTACGCGCCCTCGAAGGACATCGCGTCGGCGGCGCAGATCATGATCTCGCGCTCGTTCGCGAAGGAGCAGCAGCTCCAGCACTACTACGCGGAGGGGTCGGGGATCGAGCACGTCATCCTGCCCGAGGAGGGCTGGGTGCTGCCGGGCGAACTGATCATCGGCGCGGACTCGCACTCCTGCACCTACGGCGCGACCGGTTGCTACTCGACCGGGATCGGCTCGACCGATCTGGCGGCGGCGATGGCGACGGGGCGGCTCTGGATGCAGGTGCCGGAGACCTACAAGTTCGAGCTGACCGGCGCGCGCCCGCAGTACATCATGGGCAAGGATCTGATCCTGCACATCATCGGGATGCTCGGCGGCGACGGCGTGCTGAACCAGACGATGGAGTACACCGGCGACGCCCTGCGGACCCTGCCGATGGAAGAGCGCCTGACGATGGCGAATATGGCGATCGAGGCCGGGGCGCAGAACGGGATCTTCCCCTACGACGACGTGACCGAGGCGTACCTGAACGGGCGCGCGAAGAAGGAGTACACGCCGGTCCACTCGGACCCCGACGCCAAGTACGCCAAGCATTTCAAGATCGACATCTCGAAGATCGAGCCGCTGGTGGCGCTGCCGTGGTCGCCGGAGAATGTGCGGACGGTCAGCGAGATGAGCGGAGAGACGGTCGATCGGGTCTTCATCGGCTCCTGCACCAACGCGCGCCTGAGCGATCTGCGGACGGTGGCGAGCATCATCAAGGGGCACAAGGTCGCCTGCGACACCCTGATCGTCCCCGGCTCGAAGCAGGTTTATCGCGACGCGATGAACGAGGGGCTGTTCGAGATCTTCCTGGAGGCCGGCGCGACGATCAGCGCCCCGACCTGCGGCGCGTGCTTCGGCGGCTTCATGGGCGTCCTCGGGCCGGACGAGAAGTGCCTCAGCACCTCGAACCGCAACTTCGTCGGGCGAATGGGCCACCCGACCAGCAAGAGTTTCCTCGCCAATCCCGCCGTGGCGGCGGCGACGGCCCTGACCGGCGTGATCACGCACCCGAAGGATGTGGCGGGGCGTGAGGTGGTGACGGCGTAGGGGGGGTCCGTAGTCGGTAGTCGGTAGTCCGTAGTAGTGACGGAGGAAGCCGCGCACATCGCCTTGCCTCCGACCCTCTACGGACTACCGACTACCGACTACGGACTGTTCGACAAAGGAGAACGCAGATGCAGTTTGAAGGCCGCACCTGGCGCTATGGGGATGACATCAATACGGACGTGCTGATCCCGGCGCGCTATCTGAGCACGTCGGACCCGGTGGAGTTGGCGAAGCACGCGCTGGAAGACCTGGACCCGAACTTCGTCAAGGAGGTTCAGGTCGGCGATGTGATCGTGGGCGGGAAGAATTTCGGCTGCGGCTCGTCGCGCGAGCACGCGCCGATCGCGATCAAGGAGGCGGGGGTGAGTTGCGTGATCGCCAGCTCGTTCGCGCGGATCTTCTTCCGCAACAGCATCAACCTGGGGCTGCCGATCCTCGAATGCCCGGAGGCGGTCGCGCACGCCGAGGCGGGCGACGTGCTGCGGATCGACCTCGCGGCGGGGACAATCTTCAACAACACAACCGGGCAGACCTACCAGGCCGCGCCGTTCCCGGAGGGGGTGATGAAGATCATCCGCGCGGGCGGGTTGATGAACTCGATCAAGGAAGAAGTCCAGGCGCGCGAGGCGACTTACGCCAGCGCTAAGTAAGGGACGAGGGACGATCACCGCAGAGGCGCAGAGACGCGGAGGATCGCAGAGGACGAGAGATCGGGACGAGGAAGATAGGGGTGCAGCGGCACCATTCCCAATCGTTTTCTCTCGTTTCTCTCTGCGGCCCTCCGCGTCTCTGCGCCTCTGCGGTGAAAAAGAAAGGTGGCTTGGGGTGGCCGGGGGGCGGGAGTATCGGATCGCGGTATTGGCGGGCGACGGGATCGGGCCGGAGGTGACGGCGGCGGCGCGGACGGTGCTCGATGCGGTGGCGGCCCGGCACGATCGGCAATTCGCCTACGAGGAGGCACCGATCGGCGGGGCGGCCTACGACGCGACGGGCCGGCCCCTGCCGGAGGCTACGCTCGACGTCTGTCGCCGCAGCGACGCGATCCTCTTCGGCGCGATCGGCGGGCCGAAGTGGGATGGGGTGCCGGTCGCGCAGCGCCCGGAGAGTGGGCTGCTCGGGCTGCGCCGGGCGCTCGGCCTCTTCGCCAACCTGCGCCCGGTTCGCGCCCTGCCCGCGCTGGCCGGTTCGTCGCCTCTCAAGCCGGAGATCGCCGCAGGGACCGACATGATCGTCGTCCGCGAGTTGACCGGCGGGATTTATTTCGGCGAGCCGCGCCGCCGTTGGACGACCGACGAGGGGCGGCAGGCGGTCGATACGATGCCCTACGGCGAGCGGGAGATCGGCCGAATTGTGCGGTTGGCCTGCGAGTTGGCGCGCGGGCGGCGCGGCAAGGTTAGCAGCGTCGATAAGGCGAATGTGCTGGACACGTCGCGCTTGTGGCGCGAGGTGGCGACCGAGGTGGCGGCGGAGTACCCTGATGTGGCGATGGAGCATGTGCTGGTGGACGCCTGCGCGATGTACCTGATCAGCGACCCGCGCCGCTTCGACGTGATCGTGACCGAGAACCTGTTCGGCGACATTCTGACCGACGAGGCGGCAGTGATCGCCGGGTCGCTCGGGGTGGTGCCGTCGGCGTCGTTGAATGGCAAAGCGCCGGAGCGGTCCGACTCGCCGGGGGTCCAGTTCGGGCTCTACGAGCCGATCCACGGCTCCGCGCCGGACATCGCGGGGCAGGACCGGGCGAATCCGCTAGGGGCTATCCTCAGCGCAGCACTACTGCTGCGGCTCTCGTTCGGGCTGGAAGACGAGGCGCGGACGATCGAGCGCGCGGTGGACGCGGCGCTGGCGGCGGGGCTGCGGACCCGTGACATCGCGGCGACCGGCGTGCGGACGGTCGGGACGCGCGAGTTGGGCGAGGCGGTCGCGGCGCAGGTGGCGGCGCTGTAAGAGAGGCACCGGATTTCCGCAGTCGGCATGAGCCGAACCAGCCTATGGAGAAGGATCAGCGCGGTGACGTCGTGCTCGGGCGATTGCGGATGCAAGAAGTGGGTCGCCCGCCCGATGATCGCGATTGAGCAGGCGACCCACCCCCCCTGACGCGCCGCTACGCGCCGATGGCCTCGCGCAAGCGGCCCCCGTGCCGCTCGATCTCGCCGATCGAGAGGTAGGCGATCCACTGCTCCACGCTCCGGGCCGGCACCTCCGCGACGATCTGACCGGTGCGCGCGAGTTGCTCGTCGCTCAGCCCCCGGATCATCTGCGCCATGGCCGCGCCGTTCTCTCGCAGCTGGGCGATGGCCTCGTCCCGGCTGACGCCCGCCCGCTGACCGGCGCGCTGCTCGTTGGCCTGCTCGATCACCGCCATTGGCAGGGGCGCGTCCACCTCGCCCCGGGCCAGCCGCCCGATGCGGTCGGCGATGAACGCTTGCCCCGCGCCGAGGTGGTCGGCCTGCACCGCCGCCGTCCAGCCGGTATCGGCGCAGCGCACCCCCCAGCCCTCGTCGCCGCATTGGCCGATCGCCGCGATCAACTCCCCGTTGGCCCGCTCGAACTGCTCCGCCAGTGCCTGTGCCCGCGCACTCATGCCGACCCTCCTCACCTGAAGGATGACAATCCCGAGGCATCGCCGGACCCGCTTAGTCTGCATACCCATAGCATACAATGGTGGTCGGCGGCTGTAAAGACGTTTGAGCTGGGGGAAGATTCCATCTGTCGCGGAATCCGCGCTAGCATAACAAAAGCGAGACCGTCGTTCTCGATTGAGCCCTTATGATCGGGGGATCCCCGGAAAGCGCGGGGTCGCCAACGGCAGTGTCGGCGACCCCGCTTCGCTCGTGCCGTGGACCCTTGGGATGCCGCCGCCTGGTTCCGCCACTGCGGCTACCAACCACCGGGCCAAGCACCACGAAAACCGCCCTAACGCCCTCTAGTCGTCCGACTCGACGACCGGCAGGCCGTGGACGCCGAGGGTGGTGGAGATCTCGCTGCCGTGATGGATGTCGTGTTCGAGGATACCCCAGATGATCGCCTGGAGCGACACCGCAGGTCGCACGTGTCCATCCCGGCGCGCCGCATCGAGCCACATCCGGGCGTATGGCCGGAGCGTCGGCTCCACCAGGTTCGCGTGGCGCTCGCGCCCCGCTTCATCCAGGGGCGGGACGGTCCGCTCGAGGTCGGCGGGGGTCAGGCGGGCGAGCGTCCGCTCGATCCCCCGCCAGGTCGTCTCCAGTCCGGCGACAAGTTCCGCCGCCGTGTGGCCTGGATCCACGTCCGCCTCGCAGACGCCCAGCGCCCATAACTCGTAGGGAGTCAGCGCGTCGCCCCCCTCGCCCATCCGCGCGTGGAACCACCAGGCGCGATTGGCGACGATATGCGTCGCGTACATGCCGATCGACCAGTGGCGCGGCGTGGTGCGCAGGGCGAGCTGCTCGACGGTGAGGGGCGCGATGGCCGCGACGAGGCGTCGCTGGTATCCCCTCCAACCCGCGTAGAAGGGGAGGAGCGAAAGCTGCTGTTCGGTCATGCCAGTCACTCCTTGCTCTTTTCTCGGAGAAAAAGCGGCACGATCGGCTCGAGGCGCGCGAGGAAACGATCCCTCGCGCACGCCGGAAGGCGCGCGATCGATGGAAGCAAGAATGGTATCGTCCGCTTCACTGTCCGAACAGGAAGCAGAATGGGGTTAGCGGTGCGACGGCACAGGGACCAAACCTCTCCAAAAAAATGAGCGGCCTACTTCCCACTATACAGAGGGCGACGATTCTGTCAAGGATGGATCGGTGAACCGGCGAACTCGACCCCTCCCCCCTATCAGCGGGGCGGTCGGGCGCGGCACCTCGGGCTCGACACTCGCAGGCGGCACTTCTCCCACGCCGCGTGACCACGGCGCGCGGACGAGTCGAACCGGGGTACCTCACTCCAGCAGACCTCGCCCTCGCGCGCCGCTATCCGGGGAGCGCCCGGTAGGACGCGCCGGCGACGAGGCCGCCCGCGGTGTACAGGGCCACGGTGAGCGCTGCGGTCGCCGCCGTGCGCCCCGTCGTCGCCCCGCTCAGGCCGAGGGGGGGCGGCAGGATGACCGCATCCGCCCCGGCGACGAGGCCGAGCGCGGCCCCCAACGCCACGGCCCGTTCGCGCGGCCCGGCCCCGACCACACCGAAGTAGGCGGTGTTCGACGCCAGATCGCCCGCCAGGGTCAGGTTGTAGAGGGCGCGACCGGTCGGGGGCGCCGTGCCGCCGGCTCGCAGCAAGCGGGCCAGCGCCTGCATCCCGAGCAGGTCGACCCGCGGCGCGTCCGGCGTAAGCCGCCGCGTGAGCTCGTGCAAGAGCGTCGTGGTTCCGGCCCCGGCCGCGCCGGCCGCGATGGTCCTCATGAAGGCGTTCATATTCCCCGGCTCCCCCTCCCCCAGTCGACCAGCAGGCCCTGGGGATTATCCCTTGCGCCGCACGTCGTGGACCCGCGCTGACCGCCACCCTCCTCCGGTCGGCATCGCTCGCACTGTTGCGCGGTGAGCGCCGGATCCCCGATGCGGATGCGGATGGTCGCCAGCACAGCCTGGTGTTCGGATCATCCGCCAAGCAAGCGTCTGAGACGTGGCCCGATAGAGCGACGAGAGCAGATTGCGTCCCAATCCGGCGGCGTGACAGGTAGTCCACACCTA
>CADCWN010000162.1 GCA_902806415.1 uncultured Thermomicrobiales bacterium
GGGGCGATCGGCCAGTTGCACGACGCGATCGACCAGCGACTCGGCCCCTTCGCCGAGGCCGTCGCGCTGTTGCAGACCATCCCGGGCGTGAGCGCCAAGGCGGCGGCGGTCATCGTCGCGGAGATCGGCACGGACATGGGCCGCTTCGCGACCCACAAGCACCTCGCCTCCTGGGCCGGGCTCTGCCCGGGCAATAAGCAGAGCGGCGGCAAGCGCCTCAGCGGCAAGACCACGCACGGCAACGCCTGGCTGCGCGGGCTGTTGTCGGAATGTGCGTGGGCGAGCGCGCGCGGCAAGACCGGCTACCTCGCGGCGCAGTTCCGGCGGCTGGCGCGACGGCGCGGCGTGTATAAGGCGTTGGTGGCCGTCGCGCATAGCCTGCTGGTCATCATCTACCACGTCCTGCGCGACCGCCGCCCCTACGCCGATCTCGGCGCGGATCACTTCGACAGGCTGGACGCCGAGCGCGTCGAGCGCCACCACGTGCGGCGCCTGAATGCCCTGGGCTACAGCGTCACCCTCACCGCGCTGCCACCGCCGGATCTCGTCCCCGCCTGAAAGCGGACGGCGGGGATTTTCGAGGGAAGTGGCATGTCCCGGTGGGACAACACCGGCGATGAAAATGCGGTAGGCTCGCGTCGTGGCCGGTGCCCAGAGGTCGGCGGCTATTAGGGCTGCGAGCCTGTGAGTGGAAGTTGACCCGAGGGGTGCCCAGGAACACCGAGTGTCGCCGCCCCTGTAGGGGGTGAGCACGGGGGAGAAACTTGTCGTTATTCACCCCTCGCGCCGGCCACACGCATACGAGGAGGGCGTGATGCAGGTGGTCCATGCGCAGTGCTGCGGGCTCGATGTCCACAAGCGGGGTGTGGTGGCGTGCATGCTGCTGACGCAGCCGGACGGGACCGTCGAGCGGCGGACCAGCACCTTCGGCACGATGACGGCGGATTTGCTGGCGCTCCACGACTGGCTCGGGGACCACGGGGTCACGCACATCGCGCTGGAATCGACGGGCGTGTATTGGCGGCCGGTGTACAACCTCCTGGAGGAGGCAGGGCGGACCATCCTGCTGGTCAACCCGCAGCACATGCGCGCGGTGCCGGGGCGCAAAACGGACGTCAAGGACGCCGAATGGCTGGCGGACTTGCTGCGCCACGGGCTGCTGACCGGCAGCTTCATCCCGCCCGCGCCGATCCGCGAGCTGCGCGAGCTGACGCGCTACCGCAAGACGCTGGTGCAGCAGCGGGCCGACGAGGTCAACCGGGTCCAGAAGACGCTGGAGGGGGCCAACGTGAAGTTAGCCGCCGTCGCGACGGATGTCCTCGGGGTGAGCGGGCGGCAGATGCTGGCAGCGCTGCTGGACGGCCAGGACGATCCGGAGGCGCTGGCCGAGCTGGCGCGCGGGCGGCTGCGCGCCAAATTGCCGGAGCTGCGCCGCGCGCTGGATGGCCGCGTCCAGCCCCATCATCGGGCACTGCTGGCGCACCAACTCGCGCACATCGACTTCCTCGAGGCGACCATCGCCGACCTCCAGCAGGAGATCGCGGCGGCGCTGCGCCCGTATGACGAGGCGGTCGAGTTGCTGCAGACCATCCCCGGTGTCGGGCCGGTGGCGGCGATGGCCATCGTGGCGGAGATTGGCGTGGACATGGGGCGGTTTCCGTCGGGCCGGCACCTCGCCTCGTGGGCCGGGGTCTGCCCGGGCAACAAGGAGAGCGGCGGCAAGCGCCTGAGCGGGAAGACCATCCAGGGCAATGTCTGGCTGCGGGGGATGCTCGGCGAGGTGGCCTGGAGCATCGCCCGGTCGAAGGGCACCTATCTGCACGCCCAGTATCACCGCATCGCCCGTCGCCGGGGCAAGCACAAAGCCGTCGTCGCTGTCGCCCACAGCGTGCTCGTCATCATCTATCACATGCTCCGCGACCAGCGCCCCTACGCCGACCTCGGCCCGGACTACTTCGACCGGCTCGACGCCGCGCGGCTCCAGCGCCACCACGTCCGCCGCCTGGAGCAGCTCGGCTACACCGTCACGCTCCAACCACAGGAGGCCGCTTGATCACGCCTGGGGACGGGGATTTACGGGAGAATGCCCTCAAGTTGGACAAACCCTCCCGCTGCCCATCTCTCCCGCTGCCCATCAAGGAAGCCTGCACAGGCGCGAACGCTTGACGACCTTACAGGGCAAAGTTCGCGGCCCGCAGCCACTGGCGGGCCGCTCGGGTACAATGCCGCTGCCGAGCACAGGATCGGCACGAATGGCAGAGGACTATCGGTAGCGGAAAGGGCGTGCGGCATGGCACAGATCGAAGCGGTCGGGATCAAGACGTTCGAGGCGCGGGAAGGGACAAAGCTCGTCCTGGCGATCGAGGACGCGGGGATCGACATCCTCCACCGGTGCGGCGGCAACGCGCGCTGCACGACCTGTCGGGTCGAGGTGGTGGAGGGCGATGCTGGCGAGATGAACGCGCGGGAACGCGAGCGTCTGGCGCGCGAGCAGGAACTCGGCCCCAACACGCGGCTGTCCTGCCAGGTGCTCATCCAGGGTCCGCTGAAGGTGCAGGTCCTGCGCCGCCTCAGCGAGACCGACATGAGCGACGCCGGCCCGCGCCCGGACGAGGCGCTTTCGGCGGAGTAGCGAGCGGTCGTGCGGGCCGGGCAGGAACACCCGGCCCGCGCCCGGTCGTGGGGCGTAGCCCTGGTCCCGGCCCTTCGGACCGCGTTGTTGCGCCGAAAGTACCTTCGCCATTCACCCCTTCCTCGCTATTTCCTTCCCCCGCCCGACAGACCATACTTTCAAAAGACGGCGCGTCGTTTGCGCGCCGCAATCCGCCCCGGGTGCGGACACCCTGGGAGAGGAATGGGACTCAAGGGGGGCGCGTGATGGTTTTGCTGAGCGGTCGTTCGCTCTTTTGTCATGGCCTTTCCGTCCAACTGGGGCTGATGAATCGCCCGGTCGCCTCCGTGCCGCTCAGCAGCAGCATCACCCAAATCGCCCGGACGCTGCGCCGCCTCCAACCGGAACTGCTGCTCGTGGACGCGCTGGAGATTCGCACGGCGGGCTTCCTCTTCATCGATGCCCTGCGGCAGGACGAGATCCTGGCGGCCTGCCCGGTCCTGATCGTCGCCAGCGGCTCCTTCCCCGATGAGGACCGCTTCACGAAGTCGGCCCAGGGGCGCGGCCTGCACGTCATGCTCGAGGCGGTCAGTTTCGAGGATCTCTGCGAGAAAGTCGGCGCGATCGTCGATCGGAATGCCCGCGGCATGGCGGCGGTCGCCAGTTAGCCAGACCGGTGCTATAATCGCGCCCATCGGGCGTCTTTGCCGCCCCCCTCGCCGACCAGACAAGCAATCGCATCCCGATCCTTGACAAGCGACTCGCGCGCGAGTATGCTTAGTCTTTGCTGCTCGGGCGGGTGGCAAATAGGGTAGAACGGTCGCGAATGCGGTGTGGCACGGCGGCCAAAGCAGACGAATGGAGATTCGGGAGGGAGTTATTACCACCTCCCGCTTTGCGCTGAGAACAGCACCCCACGATACCGGTTCCCCGAGCGATCAGTATCCACAGCAAGAGGCGATCACGAGCCAGCAACTGTACGCGCTATCCTCCCTTGGAGCCCCCGTTGATGGTGGCCTGTCGTGGTGTCCTCCACCACTGTCCGGCTGTCTGCGGGGGCTGCGTGCCGTCGCACCGTTGCCTCGCTAAATCCTCCCCCCGAAGAAGCAGCGCCTATCCCTTTGTCCCGCGTCTCGTCCCCGTCTCGTCTCGGTCTAGCTAAAAGGAGCGAGCATGGCCATTGAGATCAAGAATCAGGTCGGCGGCAATGGTGTCGGATTGATGGCGCGCGCCGCGTCGGAAGCCGGTATCGATGGCCGCGTTGAGCGCCATTCCTATGCCCGTATCCCCACGGTGCTGGAGGCGCCCAACCTGGTCCAGATCCAACTCGATTCGTTCCGGTGGTTCCACAGTGAGGGGCTACAGGAACTCTTTAATGAGATTTCACCGATCCAGGACTACAACCAGAAGAGCATGGACCTGGGCTTCCCGGCCTACAAGTTCGAGGAGCCGCGCCACACGGTCGACATCTGCCGCGAGCGCGACCAGACCTATTCGGCACCGCTCTACGTCACCGCCTCGTTGCTGGTGAAGGAGACGGGCGAGATCAAGGAGAGCCAGGTCTATCTCGGGGAATTCCCGATGATGACCCCCGATGGCACCTTCATCATCAATGGTGCCGAGCGCGTCGTCGTCTCGCAGCTTGTCCGCTCGCCCGGCGTCTACTTCACCGCCCCCGAGGATCCCAGCACCGGTCGGCGGCTCTTCGCGGCGAAGTTGATCCCGAATCGCGGCGCGTGGCTGGAGTTCGAGACCTCGAACCGCGATATCCTGTCGGTCAAGGTTGACCGCAAGCGCAAGATGCCGGTGACGATCTTGCTGCGCGCGATCGGCTTCTCGTCGAACGAAGAGATCATGGAGCTCTTCGCCGACGTGGACACGAACCAGGATCACCAGTACATCCGCACGACGCTGGAGAAAGAGCCGACCAAGAATACCGATCAGGCGATCATCGAGCTCTACCACCGGCTGCGGCCCGGCGATCCCCCGACGCGCGAGAACGCGCAGGCGCTCCTGGAGAATCTGTTCTTCAACCCGCGCCGCTACGATCTGGCGAAGGTGGGGCGCTACAAGCTGAATAAGCGGCTCGGGCTCGACAAGGAGATGCGCACCCTCACCAAGGATGACATCATCTCCATCCTGAAGATGATGATCCGCCTCAACAATGAGCAGGGGAAGCCGGACGACATCGATCACCTGGGCAATCGCCGCATCCGCGCGGTCGGCGAGCTGATCCAGATGCAGATGCGTCTCGGGCTCGCCCGGATGGAGCGCGTCGTCCGCGAGCGGATGACGATCCAGGATCTGAACACGGTCACGCCGAATGCGCTGATCAACACCCGCCCGATCATGGCGGCGGTGCGCGAGTTCTTCGGCGGCAGCCAGTTGTCGCAATTCATGGATCAGACCAATCCGCTGGCCGAGTTGACGCACAAGCGCCGACTCTCGGCCCTCGGCCCCGGCGGTCTGAGCCGCGACCGCGCGGGCTTCGATGTCCGTGACGTCCACTTCTCCCACTACGGTCGGATCTGCCCGATCGAGACGCCGGAAGGCCCGAACATCGGCCTGATCGGTTCACTGGCGACCTATGGCCGGATCAACCAGTACGGTTTCATCGAGACCCCCTACCGCCGCGTGATCAGCACGGTCGACGTGCAGCGCGAAGAGGGGAAAGATGCCGACCTCCTGCTGCACCAGATCCTGCGCGACGACGTGAGCGACGGGGAGACCGGCGACCTGATCGCCGAGCAGGGGTCGGAACTGGACGAGGCGACCATCGCGAAGATTCGCGCGGCGGGGATCCGCAACGTGCGGATCAAGCCGTTCGTCTCGCAGCAGATCGAGTACCTATCGGCCGACCGCGAGCAGGAGTTCGTCGTCGCGCAGGCCAACTCGCGACTGGACGAGCATTTCCGCTTCGTCGAGGATCGGGTCGAGGCCCGCAAGGAAGAGGATTACCCGGTCGTCCCGGTCGAGCAGGTCGACTACATGGACGTCTCGCCGAAGCAGGTCGTCAGCGTCGCCGGTACGCTGATCCCATTCTTGGAGCACGACGACGCCAACCGCGCGCTGATGGGCTCGAATATGCAGCGCCAGGCGGTGCCGCTGCTGCGACCGGACTCGCCGATCGTCGGCACCGGCATGGAGTACCAGGCGGCGCGCGACTCCGGCCAGGTGGTGGTGGCGCAGGAGCCGGGGGTCGTCCTCTCCTCCACCAGCCACAAGATCACGGTGCAGGAGGATAGCGGCGCGATCCACGAGTATCCGATGCAGAAGTTCCGCCGCTCGAACCAGGATACCTGCATCAACCAGCGCCCGATCGTCAAGAAGGGGCACCGCGTCGATCGCCTCCAGGTGATCGCCGACTCCTCCTCGACCGATAAGGGCGAATTGGCTCTCGGGCAGAATGTCCTCGTGGCGTTCATGCCGTTCGACGGCGGGAACTACGAGGACGCGATCCTCCTCAGCGAGCGGCTGGTGCGCGATGATGTCTTCACCTCGATCCACATCGAGAAGTACGAGACGGAGGCGCGCGATACCAAGCTGGGGCCTGAGGAGATCACGCGCGACATCCCGAATGTCGGCGAGGACAGCCTCTCCGACCTCGATGAGGATGGCGTCATCCGGATCGGCGCGGAGATCCGCCCGAACGATATCCTCGTCGGCAAGGTCACGCCGCGCGGCGAGACCGAGTTGTCGGCGGAGGAGCGCTTGCTGCGCGCGATCTTCGGCGAGAAGGCGCGCGAGGTGAAGGACACCAGCCTGCGGGTGCCGCACGGCGTCCACGGCAAGGTGATCGACGTCAAGCAGTTCCGCCGCGAGGATACGGAATTGCCGGCGGGCGTCAACCAGATGGTCCGCGTCTCGATCGCCCAGAAGCGCAAGATCAGCGAGGGCGACAAGATGGCCGGGCGGCACGGCAACAAGGGTGTTATCTCGCGCATCCTGCCGACCGAGGATATGCCATACCTGCCGGATGGCACGCCGGTCGATATCATCCTCAATCCCCTGGGGGTGCCGTCGCGGATGAATATCGGGCAACTGCTGGAGACGACGCTCGGTTGGGCAGCGTCGCGGCGGGGGATCAAGATCGCCACGCCGGTATTCGACGGCGCGACCGAGGAGCAAATCCGCGGCGAGCTGGATGGGGTGGGGTTGCCGCAGGATGGCAAGATCTATCTCTACGACGGTCGCACCGGCGAGCGTTTCGATCGCCCGACGGTCGTCGGCATCATCTACATGCTGAAGCTCGCCCACCTGGTCGAGGACAAGATTCACGCCCGCTCGACCGGCCCGTACTCGCTGGTCACGCAGCAGCCACTCGGCGGCAAGGCGCAGTTCGGCGGCCAGCGCTTCGGCGAGATGGAGGTCTGGGCGCTCGAAGCATACGGCGCGGCGAACACCCTGCAAGAGATGCTGACCGTCAAGTCGGACGACGTGGTCGGTCGCGTCAAGACCTACGAGTCGATCGTCAAGGGCGAGGAGATCGTCGAGGCGGGCGTGCCGGAGTCGTTCAAGGTGCTGGTGAAGGAGTTGCGCTCGCTCGGCCTCTCGATCGAGGTGATCAACGAGGACGAGGAGACGGTCGACTTCTCCGAGGATACCTCCGGCGATCTGCTCTCGAAGCTCGACCGGATCAACCTGAGTGGCTTCGAGAAGACCGAGGCGTAGTGAAGTACGAAGTATGAACGACGAAGTACGAAGTCAGGGGCAGCTAATCATCTGACACGTTGCAGACCAGTTCGCACTTCGTACTTCGTCGTTCGTACTTTTCAAGGGGGGCTATTCGTGAGTGCTACGCTCGATGTCAACGATTTCGATGCGATCAGGATCAGCCTGGCGTCGCCGGAGGCGATCCGCAGCTGGTCCTATGGCGAGGTGACGAAGCCGGAGACGATTAACTACCGCACCCTTAAGCCGGAGCACGGTGGCCTCTTCTGCGAGCGGATCTTCGGGCCGTCGCGCGACTGGGAGTGCTACTGCGGGAAGTACAAGCGGATCCGCTTCAAGGGGATCATCTGCGATAAGTGCGGCGTGGAAGTCGCGCGCTCGAAGGTCCGCCGCGAGCGGATGGGCCACATCGAGCTCGCCGCCCCCGCCAGCCATATCTGGTACGTCAAGGGGACGCCGAGCCGCCTGGGCCTGCTCCTCGACATCTCCCCGCGCAACCTGGAGCGGATCATCTACTTCGCCGCCTATCTCGTCACCGAGGTGGACGACGAGGCGAAGCAGGTGCGCGTCCAGCAGCTCTACAAGGAGATGGAAGAGGAGATCGCCGACCTCGACGCCGAGTTGAAGGAGTCGACGGACGAGCTCGACGAGGGTCTGCGCTCCCAGCTCTCCAATCTCAGCGGCGGCCACGAGGGGCTCAGCCAGGATGTGGCGACGCGCCAGGAGCGCCGCAGCCAGGAGACCGCCGCGCGCTACACCGAGCTGCGCAATACCCTGGAAGGGCTGCTCGGTCAGGCGGCCGAGGAGGAGTACGCCTTCTTCGACCGGATCATCGTCCGCGAGGGCGAGACGATCAACGCCGACCGGATGGACTCGCTGGAGCTCGCCCACGACGAACTGCTCCAGTCGATCCAGGCCTAGGCCGAGCACGAGATCGGCAGCAGCCAGGCGCTGACCGAGGCCGAGCGCGATCAGATTCTCTACACCGCCAATGAGGGCAAGGAGCGCCAGGCGGCGGAGGTCGAGCGCGAGAAGGCGGCGACGAAGCAGGAGTACGAGGGGCGGATCACGGCGCTCGAGAAGCTCCAGCCGCTCCAGATCCTCACCGAGGTCCAGCGCAACGAGTTGTTGGAGGACGGGCGCGGGATCTTCAAGGCCGGCATGGGGGCCGAGGCGGTCTACGATGTCGTGCAGCGGCAGGACCTCGACGGCGAGGCGGCGAAGCTGCGGCAGGACATGGCCACGATGAGCGGCCTCAAGAAGAAGAAGGCGACGAAGCGCCTGCGCGTCGTCGAGGCGCTGCGGAAGGGCGGCAATCGCCCGGAGTGGATGATCTTCACCGCCCTCCCGGTTATCCCGCCCGATCTGCGCCCGATGGTGCAACTTGATGGTGGCCGCTTCGCCACCAGCGACCTGAACGATCTCTATCGCCGCGTGATCAACCGCAACAATCGCCTGCGTCGCCTGCTCGATCTGCAAGCGCCGGACATCATTGTCCGCAACGAGAAGCGGATGCTGCAAGAGGCGGTCGATGCGCTGATCGACAACGGTCGGCGCGGGCGGGTCGTCTCTGGCTCGGGCAAGCACAAGCTGAAGAGCCTCAGCGACATGCTGAAGGGCAAGCAGGGGCGCTTCCGCCAGAACTTGCTCGGCAAGCGCGTGGACTACTCCGGTCGCTCGGTCATCGTCGTCGGCCCGACGCTGGAACTGCATCAGTGCGGGCTGCCGAAGCGGATGGCGCTCGAACTCTTCAAGCCGTTCGTCATGCGGCGACTGGTCGATCGGGGCTACGCCCACAACATCAAGGCGGCGAAGCGCGTTGTTGAGCGCGTCGATCCGCGCGTCTGGGAGGTACTGGAGGAGGTCGTCGAGAACTACCTCGTCCTGCTGAACCGCGCCCCGACGCTGCACCGCCTCGGCATCCAGGCGTTCGAGGTCAAGCTGGTGGAGGGGTCGGCGATCCAGATCCACCCGCTCGTCTGCCAGGCGTACAACGCCGACTTCGACGGCGACCAAATGGCGGTCCACGTCCCGCTCTCGAAGGCGGCGCAGTCGGAGGCACGCGAGCGGATGCTCTCGCTGCACAACCTCCTCTCGCCCTCGAACGGCGACCCGATCATCACGCCGCAGCAGGATATCGTGCTCGGCTGCTACTACATGACCCTCCCGCGCGACGGCGCGAAGGGTGAGGGCAAGGCGTTCGTCAGCCCCGAAGAGATGATGCTGGCCTACGAGATGGAATTGCTCGATCTCCAGGCGAAGGTGCGCGTCTACGGCGTGCGCGGGGCACCGTCGGAGAAGGAAGCGTTCGAGACGACGGTCGGGCGGCTGATCTTCAACCAGATCGTCCCGGAGGAACTCGGCTATCGCAACGTGACGATGGGCCGCAAGCAGCTCCGGGTGCTGATCGCCGACTGCTATCGGAAGCTCGGCGGCGAGCCGACCGCGAAGCTGGCCGACAAGATCAAGACGATCGGCTTCAAGTACGCGACGCGCGGCGCCCTCTCGATCGGGATCCAGGATCTGCAAATCCCCGAGTCGAAGCCGCAGATCATCGGCGAGGCCGAGCAGGAGCAGAAGGAAATCGAGCGGCAGTTCCAGCGCGGCCTGATCACCGACCGTGAGCGCAAGGACGAGGCGGTGCGGATCTGGACCGAGGCCCGCTCGCAAGTGGCGAAAGCGGTCGAGGTCGGACTCGATCGGCAGAATCCGCTCTACATGATGGCCGACTCCGGCGCGCGCGGTAACTTCAACCAGATCAGCCAGATGGCCGGTATGCGCGGCCTGGTGCTCAACCCGACCGGCGAGGTCATCGAGCTACCGATCAAGTCGGGCTACCGCGAGGGGATCTCCGTGCTGGAGTACTTCATCTCCACGCACGGTGCCCGCAAGGGTCTCGCCGACACCGCGCTCCGCACCGCCGACTCGGGCTACCTGACCCGGCGTCTGGTCGACGTGGCGCAGGATGTGATCATCACCAGCAACGACTGCGGCACCGACGCCGGGCTGCGCGTCCTGCTCATCCCCGGCGCGGGCGAGAAGGACACCGAGACGTTCGACGAGATCATCAGCCGACGACTCGTCGGGCGGATGCTCGCCCAGCCGCTGCACGATCCCTCCACCGGCGAGCTGATCGCCGATCGCAATGACGAGTTGGACGAGGAAGTGGTCGAGCGGATCATGGCGCTGGGGCAGCGCCCGGAGGAGCTGTTCATCCGCACGGCGATGTTCTGCGACAGCACGCACGGCATCTGCCAGGCATGCTACGGTCGGAACCTGGCGACGGGCAAAATCGTCGGGCTCGGCGAGGCGGTCGGGATCATCGCGGCCCAGTCGATCGGCGAGCCGGGCACGCAGCTGACGATGCGCACCTTCCACATGGGCGGTGTGGCACACGCCACCGACATCACCACCGGTCTGCCGCGCGTCGAGGAGATCTTCGAGGCGCGCGTACCGAAGGGGCGCGCGATCCTGGCCGAGATCGAGGGCACGGCCCACATCGAGACGGCCGACGACGGCGGTCGCAAGATCGCGATCATCAACACCGAACTCTTCACCGAGAGCTACCCGATCCCGGCGAACTACGTTGCCACGGTCAAGGAGGGCGACGACGTCGCTGAGGGCCAGGTGATCGCGGAGTCGAACATCGAGGGCCAGGAAGGGCGTGTGCTGGCGACGATCAGCGGGCGCGTGAACTTCGATGTCGCGGACGGGGTCGAGACGATCATCGTGCGCGAGGAGCAGACCCAGGAGAAGCGCTACGATGTCCTGGCGAACGCGCAAATCCTCATCAACGAGGGTGGGTACGTCACCGCCGGGAAGCAGTTGACCGAGGGGAACCAGGACCCGCAAGAGATCCTGCGGATTCGCGGTCGGCAGGCGGTCCAGGAGTATATGGTCGATGAGGTGCAGCGGGTCTACCGCTCGCAAGGCGTCGATACGAACGACAAGCATATCGAGGTGATCGTCCGCCAGATGCTCCGCAAGGTGACGATCGACGAGCCGGGCGACAGCGAATTCCTGCCCGGCGAGATGATCGACCGCTTCATCATCAACGAGGTCAACGCCGAGTTGCTGGCCGAGGGTGGCGAGCCCTCGACCGCCCAGGAGACGCTTCTCGGCGTCACCAAGGCGTCCCTCTCGACCGAATCGTTCCTGTCGGCGGCCTCCTTCCAGGAGACGACCCGCGTGCTGACCGAGGCGGCGATCAATGGCCGCGTCGATCAACTGCGCGGCCTGAAGGAGAATGTCATCATCGGCAAGCTCATCCCCGCCGGCTCGGGCTTTAACGTGCAGCGGACCAAGAAGGCCCCGCGCACCCGCCCCGATGGCGAGGAAACGTCGATCGACACGATCGATCTGATGAGCGGCCCGGAAGGGGTCGCCCGGCCCGAGCGCGAGACGCTCGTCCCGGCGGGCTACCAGGCCCTGCCGGTCGATCCGACGCTGGCGCTCGGCAACCCGAGCCACCGTGGCGAGGACGAGGGCGAGTAGTCCCGGATCCAACGATCGGCACGTCGCGGCGGGCGGGGCAACAGTTGCCCCGCCCGCCGCTCGCTTTAAGCCGCTGGAGGTATTACCGATGCCCGACCAGACCGCGCCGACTCGCTGGGACGCGGCGCTCGCCCTCGACACCCGCCGCGTCGGGCGACCGCTCTGGCACTACGAGTCGGTCGCCTCAACGATGCCCCTCGCCCACGACCTCGCGCGCGACGGGGCACCCGACGGGACGGTGATCCTCGCCGAGGAGCAGACAGCGGGGCGCGGGCGGCGCGGGCGGGCCTGGGTGGCACCACGCGGCGGGGCGATCCTCTGCTCGACTATCTGCCGCCCGCCGCTCCACCCCGATGGGCTTTTCCTCCTCGTCGCGGCCTTCGGCGTCGGCCTCTGCTGGGGGATCGAGCGCGCGACCGGCTTGCGCCCGCAGATCAAGTGGCCGAACGATCTGCTGCTCGACGGGCGCAAACTGGCCGGCGTCCTCTGCGAGAGTCGGCTCGGCGGCGACGGCTTGGCCCACGCGGTGGTCGGCTTCGGCCTCAATGTCAACCTCGGGCCGGATGATCTGCCCGCCCCGACCCCCGGCGCGCTGCCGCCGACGAGCCTGGCCCTCGCCCTCGGCGCGGCGGTTGAGCGTCGCGACCTCCTCCGCGCGATCCTCATTGGAATCGACGAGGCGTATGCGCTCATTTGGGAAGGCCAGACCGAGACGTTACGGGAGGAGTGGGAGAGTCGCCTCGCCGGGCGTGGGGAGCGGGTCCGGGTCGAGACGGACGGTGGGCCGCGCGTCGGGGAGTTTATCGGCGTTGATGCCGACGGCGCGCTCCTGCTGACGATCGGGGGTCGGACCGAGCGGATCCTGGTCGGCGATGTGGTCCTCGGCCCCCGACGTACGACACCCGACGAATTGGCCGAAAAGATTTAACAACCAGTTAACATGAACCACGAACTCCGTTAACCATCCCGCGCTAGACTATCCTCAGGTCGAAACGAGTCCCCCGCGAGCGCGGAAACGGACCGGCGACCGAGGTGGCGGCGAACAAGGCCACCGACCCAACCAGCCAACTCCTTCCCCTATCCCTATCCCTATCCCCTGTGGCCCCGCGCGATGCGGGGCCACTCCTTCTTTAATGCGCGTCCGACCGACAGGGCTGAGGCACGAGTCGATACCGCCTGCCATACCAAGCCTCAGTATCAGCAGGACGCATCGACCGCTATGCTACACTTCCGCCCGGTCACGAGGGGCGGCAACAACACGCTCAGGAGTATTCGGCGGACGATGGCGAATTTGGCATCGACGATCGCGCAAGGCGGCGACGGCACCTTCGGGCGGATCGGGGCGGTCGCGCGGGTGGTCGGACTCTGCGCCATCGCTCTCCTCGCCCTCGCGCTGACCGCCCGCGCCGCCTATTACCTCTGGGCCGCGCTGGCGATGGTCACCTGGCCGCACGAGGCGCACAACGGCGAAGGGACGATCCTCCACGAGAGTCAGCTGCTCGGTCGCGATCTGCTCGGCGGGTTGCGGTCGCTGTACGGCCCGCAGCCCGCCGACGGCTTCATCGCCGGGAATTACCCGCCGCTCTATTACGCCCTCTGGGCGATGAAGCCGGGGCCATCGGCGCTCCCGACCGGGCGCGGGCTATCGCTGCTCGGCGGGCTGGTCGTGGCGCTCGCGGGTGGGGTCGCCGTCTGGGCCGCGCTACCGGGTCGGCGGGCGCTGCGACTCGCCGCAGGCGCGCTCGGCGGGGCGCTCTTCATCTGCACGATCCCGGTCTTCCAGCAGATCGGGATCGCCAAGCCGGATATGATCGCGCTCGCCTTCGCCGCCTGCGGGTTGGCTCTCTTCGAGCGCGCGGTCGGCCCTCGCGGCACCGTGCTCGCCGGGTGCTGCTTCGGGCTGGCCCTGCTCACCAAGCAGTCGATCGGGCTCGCCTTCGCGGCGGCGGCGCTGGCAGCGATCCGGCGCGGGCCGCGCGCCCTCCTGCCACTCCTGGCTGGCGCGGGCGCGACGGTCGGCATCGTGCTCGGCGCGCTCTGGCTGCTGGTGGGCAACAGTCTCTTCGAGCACCTGCTCCTCTACAACACCCGCCCCTGGCGCGGGGATCGTTTCGAGAGCCTGAACGGCAAGTTCCTGACGCAACACTGGCCAATCCTCGTCCCGGCGCTCGCCTACGCCGCCTGGGGAATTCGGAGGCGGGCGAAGTCGGCGCTGACCTACTATCCCCTCACCGCGCTGCTCGTGCTGGCGACGGTCGGGGCCGAGGGCGGAGCGCGCAACTACTACATCGAACTCTGCCTGGCGATCGGGCTCGGCGCGGCACTGGCGCTCGGCTCGGCGCTCGGCGGGAAGTGGGGGGTACCGCTCCTCGCGGGCGCGGCGCTGATCTTCCTGCTCGGTTTCTACACGACCCGCACCTACACCAGCTTCATCGTCGGCCAATATGTCCCGACGCCACCCGTGCAGGACGGGGCGCGGATGAACGCGCTCCTGGCAATGGTTGACGCCGCGCCCGATCCGATTCTGACAGACAGCATCGGTTTCCTGGCGCTGCGCGGTCGCCCGGTCGTGATCGACGATGACTTCCTGGCGATCATCGTGCGCGAGAAGGGGTTGTGGAATCCCGAGGGGATCGTCGCGACGGTGCAAGCACGCCGCTACCCGCTCGTGCTGACCGCGAAGTACACGACCGACGCCGAGTTGCGCCGCGCCTGGGGCGATCAGGTGGTGGACGCCCTCTACGCCAACTACGATCGGACCGGCCCGGAGACGTTTGCGCCGAAGGGGAGGTGACGCAAGAGTGGGCGGGTGGGGAGAGGTCTTCCCCTCGCCTCACCGCCCGGCCTGCTCCAGGAGGACAAAATCGCTCTGCTCGGCGACGATCCGCCAGCGTCCCGAATTGATTAACGCCGCGATGTCGCCCGCCTCGCGCCCGTCGTCGCGCTGGCGATCGCCGATGACGTAGCGCGCCCGCGCGACCAACGCCGGGTCGTAGGAGGAGTTGCCGGGGAAGTGGTAGAGCTCCCGACGGATCGGCGTCCAGATGCCGAGTTGCGAGGTGACGGCCAGCGGCGCGTCACGCGGGACCAGCGCGATGATCTCCCGCGCCGCCGCGAGGCGAGGCGACGGGCGCGGATCCTTGAGAAAGCGTTGCGGCTCGCTGCCGAGCGCCAGATGTTGCAGCAGCATCAGGACACAGAGGCCACCCAGGGTCGTGGTCAGGGTGGGGCCGACCCGCGCGCCACGTTGTAGCAGCGCGGCGATAATGATCGGCGCGCAGACCAGCGCGGCGAGGATCGGCCAGATCAGCGCATCGACCGACGGGTGCAGGGCATTGCGACTGGTGTCGCTGCCGGGCCAGAGCGGCAGGAGGAGGATCGCGGCGGCGAGCCCGGCCAGGGCCAGCACGGCGAGGCGACGCAGGCGGGCAGCGCCGCCCGCCGCGAGCAGATCGGCCAGCCCTTCGATCGCGGCGATGAAGAGGAACGGGATGATCAGCGCCTGATACTGATGGAAGAGGTCGAACTGGACCAGTTCGCCGGAGAGAAGATTAAGGGCGAGAATCGGCGCGGGGATCAGCAGGAGGCGCGGGCGCAGGAGCGGCAGGAACGACAGCGGCCAGAGCAATTGCGCCAGATAGCGTCCCTTCTCCAGCGTGAAGACGCCGCGCGCGGTGTAGAGCGGGTCGGTCAGGATCGTCGTCAGGATGGCGCGCGAGTCGGCCCCCAGCCAGGCATAGTTAACCTGCCAGAGGAAGCCGTGCCCATCGGCGAGGGCGGGGATGATCAGGAAGACGGCGGCGATCCAGTAGCCGAAGCCTACGAGCGCCGGGGCGAGGCCGAAGCGCCAATCGCGCCGCTCGAGCAGGCCGAAGACGCCGAACATCCCGACGACCAGCCCGACATCGCTCCGCACGGTGATCGCGAGGAGCAGGCAGAGCCAGAAGGCCAGTGCCCGCTCGCGTCGGTAGAACCAATAGGCACCGAGGAGGGCCGACGCGGCGAAGAGGCGCGGCTGGAACTCGCCGAGGGTGATCGTGCCGACCGGCAGGAACAGGAGGTAGAGCGCCGCCCAGGCCAGCCCCGCCAGCCCGGAATCGAATCGCTCCCGCGCGATCAGGAACAGCGGCCAGGCCCCGAGCGCCGCCCCGAACGAGATGATTACGAACAGGCTCATCTGCCCTTGCCAGAGGGCGTAGAACGGCGCGACCCACAGTTCGAAGAGGGCGAGATCGACCCCCAGGTGGGTCGGGGAGAACGAGTACATCGACTGCGCGAACGGGCGACCGTGGACCGTGTTCCAGATCGGCTGCTCGTAGACGAGGAAATCGAAGCCCTGGCGCAGCGCCAGCATCCGATACCAGTTCAGCCCGGTGAAGACAACCGTGTAGGCGGCGATCAGCAACGCCAAGAGAAAAGTCGGAACATCTGAACGCGGAACGCGGAACGGGGAACGCGGAATTTGGGCGGGGAGGGGGTTCGCGTGTGGCACTGCCCCGTTGCTATTCCCTATTCCGCGTTCCACTACGCCCGTCCGCTGGCCATGATCCCGTTGCCGATCAGCGGCGGGTAGGACACGGTCAGTTGGCGCGGCAGCCGCCGCCCCCCGATCCGCGCCAGCGGCTTCCAGCCGGTGCGGATCGCGATCCGATCGAACCCCGCGACCTCCAGGGTTCGCCGCAGGGTGCGGGGGGTCTGAAGGTTGATGTGCGTCGGATCGCGGTCACCGGTCCAGGTCGGGCCGCCGAGCGCCGCGACCGCGCGGCGCACATCCCAGAGGTTGGGCGTGGTGAGGACGAGCGCGCCGCCGGGGCGGAGGGCGCGCCGGACCTCGGCGAGGACCAGCCGGAGATCGGCCACATGCTCGACGACCTCGCTCATCAGGACCAGATCGAAGGTGCCCGGCGCGAACGGGAGGCCGCGCTCGAGATCGCAGCGAACGAGCCGGGCGTTCGGCAGCAGTTGCCGCGCCGCCGCGAGGGCTGCGGCGGAGACATCGACACCAACCGCCGCGACACCCCGTTCGTGCAGATAGCGCAGGCCGGGCGCGGCACCGCAACCAACGTCGAGGACGCGCGTTCTATTGCCTGGACGCACACCCGCGAACCGCAGCATCCGGTCGTATTGCCAGGCGATCTTGGCGTCGGACTTCGCGCGCTGTCGGTCGAAATACTCGCTCGTGTAGCGTGTATGGAGCAGTGCCTGCATCGGTTCCTTAGCATCATCAGCCGTGCATCGCAGCCGCAGGAACTGGTGTCGAGCGACACTCGTCGCGGCGTCCCGTCCGGCAATGGGGGTACGCTGGTCGGGGTGGGCGGAGTATAGCACAGGCGCGCAGACGCAAGACAC
>CADCWN010000163.1 GCA_902806415.1 uncultured Thermomicrobiales bacterium
CTGCTACCGGGGGAAACAGGTGGCGGGGCGGCAATGCCGCCCCGCCGAAGGAAGGGGTATGGGTGCCGCCACGATGATAACCATTGACCGGCGTTGAGCGCGACGCACCCGCTGCCGCTACAATTGCATGGCGCGGCGAGGGGTCACGCGGGAGCGGAAGGACCGTCGGGAGGGTTTGTGAGCGTCGAGGCGATGGTCGAGGTCATCGAGCGTGTGGCGACGGATGCCGATTTCCGGCTCCAGCTACGCACCAATCCTGATGCCGTGCTGCTGAACTTCGACCTGACGGGTGCCGAACTGGCGGCGTTGAAGTCGGGCAATCGCCGCGCGCTGCGCGCCCTCGGCCTGTCGGAAGACGATGCCGGGCGACCAATAGCGCTCTGGCGCGGGAAGGACGAGGCGGGTTATCCGGGGAACAACCTCAATCCGCAGCGTGTTGATCGCCCATCGACGACTCCCGCCGGGGTGGCGCGCGGCGGGAGTTGAGGAGGGAAGGGTGAGAGAAAGGGCCGGGCGAGGCGGCGCGCACCGCTCCGCGACTAGTCGGGGACGTTCTGCATCCCCTGCGTGATGGCGTAGATCGCGGCCTGGGTACGGTCGCTGACCCCGAGTTGCTTGTACAACGCCAGGAGGCGCGCGCGCACCTCCGCCTTGGGCAAGCGCGACCTTGCAGCGATCTCATCATCGGTCAGCTCATCGACCACCAGTGCCAGGAGGTTGCGATTCGTCAGGGTTGTGGCTGGGGACGCGCCGGAACCGGGCGACGGGGCGAGGGCCTTCGGGCGACCGGCGGCGGTGGCGCGGAGCTTCGACACGATCTCATCGAACGGCGTGTCCTTCCGCAGGTAGTCGTTGGCCCCGGCCTTGAGCGCGCGATCGATGATCTCCTCCTCGGCGAACATCGTCAGCATGATGATCCCCATCTGCGGAAAAGTACGCCGGAGTTCGCGCGCGGCGTCGATGCCGTCCATGTTGGGCATATTGATGTCGAGCAGCGCGACATCGGGGCGGAGTTCGCGGGCGAGATCCTGCGCTTCGAGACCGTCGCCCGCCTCGCCGACAACCTGGATATCCGCTTCCAACTCCAGCATACTGCGCAGGCCGCGCCTGAATAGGGCATGGTCATCCGCGAGCATTACGGTAATCACACGCATCCTCCGGCACTGCCACCGCTCGCCGCCCCGTCAACCGAAGCGCGCTCAGGGATTGAACGGTTGGCACGTTGCTCGAAATCGCCGGTGCCGCGCGCCAGAAACCGCCCATCGCGATCCGGCCAACCGGGGATCGGGACACCATCGCATCGCGCGTCGCGACGGTCGAGGGGAAAGCCAACGAGAACCATACCCACACTGGTGCGCCAGAAGGGACTCGAACCCTTACGTCTTGCGACACATGCTCCTAAGGCATGCGCGTCTGCCATTCCGCCACTGACGCCTGTTGGCGCTCAGTATACCACAGCGCAGACGGCGCACTATCAGGCACATCCCCGCTTGTACTCGCGCGGCGAAACTGGTAGAAACGGTGAGCATACGGACAAAGACAAGGTGTGCCCGTCCGGGAGGTCGCCGATGCTGCCCCACTTCCCCTTCGACTCCGATGTATACGCGATGACGATGAACGCGCGGGCGTTGGCGATCGATCGGTTGATCGAGGTCGAGCCGCGCCGCTACGAGGGCGAGTTGGCCGAGAAAGCGGCGATCCTCGCGAGCGACTACCGCTACTATTTCCAGGCACCGGGCGACACCGAGGCCCACGCCTGGGAGGCGATCGCGCTATTGCTCCCGAATATGGCGCGGCATTATCCGCAGTATTTCGCGCTCAGGACCGAGGGTGCGCGGTGGCACTGGGCGAACCGGCTCCTCGACACCGAGGCGTGGCTGAAGCTCGGCGAATCGGCCTCGCTGCCGCTACCGCCGCTCGATTGGCTCGGGCGGCAGGTGCAAGAAGATTTGTTAATCATGGCCGAGGATGCGGCCGGGGGCACCCCGCTCGTGGCGGGGCATCTTTGCTTTGCGGCGGGCTGGTGCCTCGATGACAAGCTGGGGCGCTCGTTCCTGGCGATCCATGACCCGGTGCCGATCTTCGCCGATCGGGTCGGGCGCTCCGCCGACCTGCTGATGCAACGCCTGAAGCCCGACCACCCGACCGGGCGCGTCGGGTGGTCGATCACCACCAGCCCGGAGCTCAATCGCGCCCCCGCCGTCACGGATGGTCGTCGCGACGAGGGTCCGACGATCGACGCGCTGAACGCCGGGGAGCGTTGCTACCTACGGCTGGAGCGGCAGACGTTCTCGCGCCTGCCGCGCACGCGCGGGGTCCTCTTCACGATCCATACTTCCCTCACGCCGCTGGCGGGCGTGCTCGCCGAGGATGCACCGGCGCGTGCGCGACGTGTCGCCGCCGTGCTGCGCACGATGCCCGCGCCGCTCCTGCGCTATAAGGGGATCGACCGCTTCCAGGCCCCGCTCCTGGCCTATCTGGACGCGCAGGCGGCGGGCGACGAGGCGACGACGGGCGACGCCCTCAGATGAAGCTGGCCTGCACGCGGCCGAAGCGCAGGATATCCCCACTGGCGATCGATACGGAACCGCTGATCCGCTGCCCATTGACGTAGGTGCCGTTCGTCGTGCCGAGATCGGTCAGGAGCCACCCGCTCGGTCCCCATGCCAATTGCGCGTGCCGCGCCGAGACGAAGTGATCGTTGATATAGATTGTGCTCTCGGGGTGCCGACCAACCGAGTCACCAGGGGGGACAGCGAAACCGGCCTCAGGGGGCAGACCGCAGCGCTCCGGCTCCACGATGACAATCCGGGCGGCGGGAGGCCCCTCCGATGGGGCGGCCTGCCCCCCCTCCGCGTCGCGCTGCGCCTGTGCCAGGGCCATCTTCAACTCACGGACGCGCGCAGCCAGGATTTCCTGATCGCGGAGCAACAACTCCAGTTCGGCGACCTGCGCCGCTAGGCGCACGCTACGCGCCCGTGCCACGGTTAATTCGTCGGTCAGGGTTTCGATCGTTGCATCGCGGTCGCGCAGCGCCTCCACGTTGCCGGCAAGTCTCGCCTCGTAGGTCTCGGTCAGCGCTTGCAACTCACGTGCGTGCCGCACCGCCAGATCTTCAGCAGGGGCCGGTTCCGCGTCCTGCACGGGTACGGCGGGCGGGGTATCCGGTGTGACCACCGGCTCGAGCGGCGCCGTGCGCGGCATCGCCACCGGGCGCGCGACCGACATCCCCACCACAGGCAAAGTACGGTCGCGCGCGCCATCCAGGGCATCGAGCAGGGCGGCGCAGGAGGCGAATCGCCGCTCGGGGTCCTTGTCCAGCCCCCGCAGTAACGCCGCCTCCACGCCCGGCCCGAGCGCGGGGTTCAGCGCGCCGGGCTTCGGCGGCGGTGCCGTGCTATGCCGGGCGGCCACGGTGCGCGGCGTGTCGGCGGTGCCCTCCGCCCGGAACGGCGGCCGGCCAACCAGCGCCTCGTAGAGAATGACCGCCAGCGCGTAGCTGTCGGTCCGCCCGTCGAGCGGCAAGCCATGCACCTGCTCGGGGGAGAGGTACTCGGGGGTGCCGTAATAGCGCCCGGTGGCGGCCTTCAGCAGGCTGTTGCCGCGCGGCAGCAGCTGCGCCACGCCGAGATCGGCCAGCAGCGTCGCGCCGTCGCCGGGCGGTAGCAGGATGTTGCCGGGCTTCACGTCGCCGTGAGCCAGCCCGCGGCCGTGGACGAAGTCGAGCGCGGCGGCCACCGGGCGCAGCAGCTGGAGCGCTTCATCGACCGGCAGCGGGGCGCCCAGGAGGTCGCGCAGGGTACGCCCGTCCACGTAGGGGCGCACGATGTAGGCGTGCCCGCCGGCCTGGGCGTAGCGGCTGTTGGCCAGCAGATGGGGGTGTCGCACGCCGGCCAACGCCGTGCCCTGCGCCCGGAACCGCTCGGCGAAATCCGGGTCGGCGCTCAGGTCGCGGTCGAAGACCCGGATCGCCACCTCCTGCCCGTCGCTGCTCGCACGGTAGACAGAGGCGCGATTGCCCTGCCCCACCAGACTCTCGATCCGGTACGGCCCGAGTGTCCTGCCGAGGAACGCATCTATCGTCGGCTCGCTCACCGCTCACCCCCCCTACCACCCACAACCCTGACACAACTCGCCGCGCACAAGGGGCGTGACGGGCTGGGTGTACTGGAAACTGAGCGCGGACGGGACACCCGCACACCCCACAACTCATCCCAGTATCGGCGGAGGACGAGCGAGAATATATAGCTCGATATGCACGAAAACCCCAGGAGGTTCGTACCGCAGGTCGCGCCGGAAGCAGGACGGGAGTACCTCGCCCCCGCGAGGATTGTGGTGCTCGCGGGGGCGGAAGGGACGATGGGGATCAGGCGTGGCCGATGAGGATACCGGCGATCAGGACGAGCGCCCCGCCGACGATGACCTGCACGACCGAGAGGATGAAGTTCATCTTGAAGTAGCGATAGCGAATCGCGGCGATGACCAGTAACTCGACCCCGACGATGACATACGCCAGGTAGAGCGCGGCGGTCAGATTCGAGAGCAGGAACGGGAGGGTGTGCAAGACACCGCCGATGAATGTCGCCGCGCCGGTGATTAGCCCGCGCCCGAGCGGGTGCCCGCGCCCGGTCAGCACACCATCATCCGAGAGCCCTTCGGCGAAGCCCATGCTGATCGCCGCGCCCACCGCCGCCGAGAGGCCGACGATGAAGGCGACGTGCGAACTGCCCGTGGCGAAGGCGGCGGCGAAGATCGGCGCGAGGGTCGAGACGGAGCCATCCATCAGCCCGACGAGCGCCGGCTGCACCACCTTCAGGACAAAATGTTCCTCGGCGGTGAATCCGCCCATCCCCCCGCGACCCTGCCCCGACTTGCCGGGCAGTTCCGGGTGCCGCGTCCCCCACCAGCGTGTTATGACCGAAGACATTGTCCCTCTCCATTCCTACGCGACTCGTGCGCTATCCTAGGTAGTCAGGCAATATAATCATAGTATATCTTAGATAATAAATGTTATCAAGTAACACAGGGTACGAATACCACGCTCCCCGGTGCTCGAATGGAGCACTTCAGGAGCAGTTACCCGCAGCATTTGCCCTCATCAAAGGTCGGGAGAGTATTGGGGGAAGTAGAACATTCCTCCCCACTCACGACGGTCGTCCACTTCCCCCACAATACTCGCGCGCTGAGCCGTCAGCGGATTGTTCTCGACCCCTGGGGCGTCGGGTACAATGGAGTGATCGACCAATGGGTGAGCGGGAAGGTACGAGAGCGAGCGTGGCAGAACAAGAGCAGTTGACGGCGCCGAAACTGACCAAGCGCGAGCGGCGCAAGTTGCAGCAGCCCAAGGCCGATGCCCCGCGCGAGGAAGTGGTCATGGCGGTCGAGGCGATGGCGCACGGCGGCGCGGCGCTCGGTCGGCTCGGCGGGCGCGTGGGGCTGATCGATTACGCGATCGCCGGGGAAGAGGTGCGCGCGGTCGTACGGCGTGGGAAGCGCGACTACTTCGAAGGCGAGGCGATCGAAATCCTGCGCGCCGCGCCGGAACGGGTAACGCCCCCCTGCCCCTATTTCGGGCCATGCGGCGGCTGCCAGTGGCAGCATATCGACTATGCCGCGCAACTCCGCTTCAAGCGCGGGGTCGTGGAGGAGCAGTTGCGCCGGATCGGCGGACTGACCATGGAAGTCACCGCGATCCACAACGCCGCGCCCTGGGCCTACCGTCACAGCGCGGCGATCGCGCTGGGCCACGCGGCGGGTTTCCGTTCGCGGCACAGCCGCTGGGAGATCGAGATCCGGGAGTGCCTGATCAGCCACCCAGCGATCAGCGGCCTGATGAACGACCTGAACGGCCTGATCGCGCGCGGCGAGATCGTGAACTTTCGCGGGAAGCTCTGGTTGGAAGTCAAAGTCGTCCACCCGACCGGCCGCGCCGACGAGCCGACGATCCAGGCGGTGCTGAAGGGGATCGCGGGGGTCGACCCGGAGGGGAAGCCGGAGATCGAGGCGGCGCTGGCGGCGATCGCCGCGCTGCCGAGCGTCTGGAGCCTCGCCTATCGCCGCGCGAAAGGCGGCACCGAGACGGTGAAAGGGCCGCTGAATGGCCCGGTCCTCGTCGCCGGTCGAGCCTACCAGTTGCCCGCAGGGTCGTTCTTCCAGACGAATTTGGGCTTGCTACCCGACCTGCTGGCGCGGATCGAAGCACTGGCCGCGCCGTATCGGGGCGGCACGATCGCCGACCTCTACTGCGGTGTCGGCCTCTTCGCCCTCTGGCTGGCGCAGGGCTCGCCGGAGACCACCCTCGTCGGGATCGAGGTCGATCCGCTGGCGATCGCGGCGGCGGAAGAGACGGCGCGCACGTGGGGCGTGGAGAACTGCCGCTTCGTCGCGCGCCCGGCGGAGAAGGCGCTCGGCGAACTACTGGAGGTCGATCTGGTGATCGTCGATCCGCCGCGTTCGGGGCTGGAAGAGAAGCTGCTGCGGGCGCTGATCGAGCGCGGGCCGCGCGGCTTCGTCTACGTCTCCTGCGAACCCGCGACCCTGGCGCGCGACCTGGCGATCCTCACCGCCGGGGGCTACACGATCGAGTCGGTCGAGGTCTTCGACTTCTTCCCCCAGACCTACCACGTCGAGTCACTGGCCTTCCTGACGAGGGCGGCGGGCGGCGCGGTATAGGGGTTAGTCGTCAGTCGGCAGTCATCAGTTGTCAGCGAGTGGGCCGGTGGGCGAGTGGTCCAGAGGGACGGAACAGGAGACACGGAGACACGGAGGGGGCGGGGAGGGAATCGGCGAGGGGTAATATGTGCCTTGAATACAGGCAGGGTGGTCGGGTGTAGGGGCGTGTTGCATACGCCCGCACGTCTCCCGCCCGCCCACGTTTGGAGATAACCCCAACGTGGGCGGGCGTATGCAAGGTGCCCCAACATCCCACCCCCATCCTTATTCACCCCAACGAGAGCGAGAACCGGAGGATAGTAGATGACCGCGCACACGAGCCCCGCGCCCCTCGTCCTGGCCTCGGCCTCGCCACGGCGGCGGGAGTTGCTCGGGCGGCTGGGGCTCCCCTTCATCATCGTGCCGAGCGATGTCGATGAGACGACCGGGAGTGGGCTTGCCCCGGAGGAAGTTGCCGGCACACTGGCCCGCTTCAAGGCGCACACGGTGGCGGCGGAGTATCCCGGCCAGGTCGTGATCGGGGCCGACACGGTCGTGGCGCTCCAGGACCTCCAGCCGACGATCCTCGGCAAGCCGCGCGACGAGGCGGAGGCGGCGTGGATGCTGCGCGCGCTGCGCGGGCGCTGGCACCAGGTCTCGACCGGGATCGCCGTGATCCGTGGGGGCCGCGAATGGCACGACGTGGTGACCGCCAAGGTGCAAATGGGTGATTACAACGACGCCGAGATCGCGGAGTACGTCGCCAGCGGCGAACCGCTCGACAAGGCCGGTGCCTATGCCGTACAGGGACTTGGCGGGCGCTTGGTGGCCGAGGTGCGCGGCTCGGAACTCGCCGTCGTCGGCTTGCCCCTCCGTCGTCTCGCCGAACTGCTCAGCGAGGCGGGCGTCGCCTTGCCGATTGAGCCCGCGGCGATCGTGGACCGCTGGGCGCTCTGAGTGGCCCTAACCCCCGTCACCTGCGGGAGCAAAATCGAAGGTCGAAGGTCGAAGGTCGAAGGTGGAACGAGGGCGGCCCTCACCCCCCGCCGTCGGCGGGCGGCGCCCCTCTCTCCCCATCCGAGGAAAGGGGGAGAGGCATTGCGCAGCAATGCGTTCCCCCTCCCTTTCAGGGGAGTGTCGCCGCCGCAGCGGCGGGGAGGGGTCATCCCACGCCCGCCACTCCGCAGCCCATCGCGCAACGCGGCACTCAACCCAGCGTTACGGGCGACCGCAGCCCGAAATGCCCCGCCACCTCCCGCGCCACCTGCTCAATCGAGCGAGTACCGTCTACCTCAATGACAGTCAAGCCCAATTCCCCGGCGCCAGCCTTCACGTCGCGGGCTAACTGCAAATCGAGGGTGATCAGGTTCTCATATGCCCGCAGCGGGTCGCTCGTTTGATTGGCCGGTGCCCCGCCGCGCGTCGGCTGGGTGGCGCGCTTGAAGCCGTCGGTTGGTACGAGCCAGATCGCCTGACGCGCAGAAACCAGCAGCGGTGCGACGGAGTCGGGCAGCAATCCCGGCCCTTCGGCCAGGATCGGTGGCTCTGACGGCAGGGCGCACAAATCGTCAACCGCCAGCGCGAAGCGCTCCAACCAGGCGGCGGTCGTCGCGCGCACCATCTCATCGACCGGTCGAGTCACCCACCGCTCATTCATACTCATCGCCTCGTACGCGCAGAGCGCCGGGTGGCGAATCGGATCGCGCCGAGCGATGTGTGCCCGCTCGTGCCGATCGTAGTGGTACAGCTGCAAGGAATACCGCTCAATCAGCCAGTGTGCGACCGAACTCTTCCCGGAGCAGGGGATACCGCCGAGCCAGAGGACGTGCCGCAGGGCGCGCCGATTATCCTCGACGGTGCGCCTCGAAGTATTCTCTCCCCACCGCTCAGGTCGCCCGGCCATCAGCTACCCCTTACACAAGCGACGCACTCAGCGCCCCGGAGTTCTCCTCCCCAAGGGCAGTCCCAGGTGCGTCACTCCCCGCTGAACTGCGGCTTGCGGCGCTCGGCGAATGCGTTGAGTCCTTCGGTGTAGTCGCGCGTCGCGTCGAGGGGACGGCGCTGCGTCTCGGCGTAGGCGAGCGCCTCGGCGAGCGGCAGATCGGTCGCCACGTCGAGGACGCGCTTGACGGCGCGCACCGCCAGCGGTGCGGCATCGCGGATCTGCGCGGCGAGCGCGTCGGCGGTCTCGTCTAAGGCGGCGGGCGCGACCACCCGCTCCACCAGGCCGCAGGCCAGCGCCTCCGCCGCGTCGATCCGCCGCCCGCTGAAGATCAGCTCGCGCGCCTTGCCCGGCCCGATGACGCGCGGCAGGCGCACCGGCCCGCCCGCGCCGGGGAAGATCCCGATCAGCACCTCGGTCAGGCCGAAGATCGCGTCGGTGGCGGCGAGACGGATGTCGCAGGCGAGGGCGAGTTCGAGCCCGCCGGCGAGGGCATACCCACGAATCGCCGCGATCGTCGGGACCGGCAGGGCGGCGAGTGCCTCGACTGCGGCCCCGATCAGCGTGGTATGTCGGCCCTTCTCCTCGGGGGTGAGGGTGGCCCGCTCCTTCAAATCCGCGCCGGAGCAGAAGGCGCGCTCGCCCGCGCCGCGCACGACGACAACGCGGAGATCGTCGCGCGCGGCCAGATCGCGCAAGGTCGCCGCCAACTCCCCGGCCAGCGCGCGGCTGAGCGCGTTCAGCGCGGCGGGGCGATGCAGCGTCAGCGTGGCGACACCCTCGCGCAGATCGAGCAGCACCGGTGCGGATTGGTCCAACCTCATACTCCTTCTCGCTGTGCCACGAAAGGGATAGACCAGCGGCCAAGCCGCGCCCGGTATGGCGTGCGCGGCTTGGAAATCTCCACCCTCCGCGCCATCCCCATGCTCCGAGGATCGCTGGCCGCCGCGCTCAATCCGTCAGCAGTTCCGCCGCCGCGAGGCCGCGCTCCCCGGCGACGGCGTAGAAGAGCCAGGTCCGCCCCTCGTCCTCGAAGACGTAGGGATCGCGCAACTGGCGCACCGGCTCGTGGATCGCCCCGCGCTCCGAAGGCTGCAACGGCAAGGTCGCGCCTTCGTACTCCATCTCCGGGGCCAGCACGGTGATCGGGTCAGTGGCCGTCCACGACCGCCAGTCATCCGTGAGCGCGATCGTGGAGCGCAGGATGCGCTCGGGACAGTCCCCGACGTTGCTGTAGAAGATCTGGAGGGTATCGCCGACGCGCCGCACGGCGGAGTGGCGCATCTCCGGGGTGAAGAGGGTCGGGCCTTCCTCGTACCCGGACAGGGGAGCGCGCGAGCGGTAGACGATGCCGGGCATCGCCAGCCCGTAGTGGTCGCCGCGCCACTGGAATCCGCGCCAGTAGGAGACGCCGAGGATCTCCTCGCGGGATGTGAAGAGGCGGCCATCGGCGGACAGGGCCGCGCGGGTGAACTGATGCGGCGGCTCGGGCAGGCGATAGCCGTGGTAGTAGAGGCGGACCTGCCGCCGCTCGTGGTCCAGGTGCACATCGGGCGAGGCGATGTGCTGGTCGAAGAAGGCATCGGCGAGGTCGAGCACGCCGGGCGCGTAGACCGTCCAGGGTCCGTCGATCCGGTCGGCGTAGGCCAGTCGGATGAAAGTGCCCTGATGATGCGCGAAGTAGAGGTAGTACCGCCCGAGCGGATTCGGCAACCAGTCGGGTACGCGGATCACCGATGGCCCGTTGATGTTCTCGCCGATCCGCGCGTCGAGGCCGGGGTGGATGAGCGGGTTGGTCGGCAGGCGACGAACGTTCATACCCCTCCGCTGGCGCGCACGGCGACCGGGCCACGCCCTTACAGCGTCTCGATGCGCAGGAGGTTCGTGCGCCCGGGGTGACCCACCGGGACACCGGCGACGATGACGATCCGCTCACCGGCGCGCGCGAGACCGCTGCGGAGTGCCGACTGCTTCGCCTCGGCGGTCATCTCCTCAATCGACTCCGCTTGGGGCGTGACCAGTGGCGTCAGGCCCCAGGTCAGTGTCAGGCGGTGCCAGCTCGCGGGATCCGGCGTGATCGCCAGGATCGGCACGCGGGGCCGGTACTTCGCCACACGCCGGGCGGTGGTCCCGGACGAGGTGAAAGCGACGATCAGCGCCGCGCCGATCTGGTGCGCCGCGTGGACCGCGTCGTAGCTGATCGCGTCGAATGTCGTCGAATCGAGATCGCGCTCCTTCTGCTGGAGGATATCGTCGTAGGGGAGCGCGGGCTCGACCTCGCGCGCGACGCGATCCATCATCCGCACCGCCTGGATCGGGTATTCCCCGGCGGCCGTCTCGCCCGAGAGCATCACCGCGTCGGTCCCGTCGAAGATGGCGTTGGCGACATCGGTGACCTCGGCGCGCGTCGGTCGCGGATTGCTGATCATCGATTCGAGCATCTGCGTCGCGGTGATCACCGGCTTGCCGACCCGATTGGCGGCGCGGATGATCGCCTTCTGCTTCAGCGGCACCTGCTCGATCGGGATCTCCACGCCCAGATCGCCGCGCGCCACCATCAGGCCATCGGTCGCGGCGAGGATCTCATCGAGATTGTCGATCGCCTCGTGCTTCTCCAGCTTGGCGATCAGCAGGGGGCGCTGCGCGGTCTGCTCGATGATCGCCCGCGCGGTGCGCACGTCGCTGATCGAGCGGACGAACGAGAGGGCGATCATATCGACCCCCATCTCCAGGCCGAAGTGGAGGAAATCGATGTCGCGCTCGGTCAGCGAGGAGACGGAGAGGGTGACATTGGGGACGTTGATCCCTTTCGACGCGCTCAGCATCCCGCCGGTGACGACGACCGTTTCGACATCCTGACCCTGACACCTGACGACTTCCAGCTCGATCTTGCCGTCATCGAGCAGGATCTGATTGCCGGGGCGCACATCCTGGGGCAAGGTCGGCAGCGTGACGCCCACCTCCGCCGCGCTCCCCGACACCTTCCGCGTGGTCAGGACGAATTTGGCCCCCTCGCAGAGTTCGACCGGCCCACCCTGCGGCCCGACGGTGCGCGTCTTGGGGCCGGGCAGATCCTGCAAGATGCCGATGGGGATCTCCAGCGAGTTGCTGATTTGGCGGATCGATTCGATCAGCGCCCCGTGACTCTCGCGGGTGCCGTGCGAAAAGTTGAGGCGCGCCACATTCATCCCGGCCCGCATCAGCGCGGCCAGCTTCTCCGGCGAGCTGGTGGCCGGCCCGATGGTACAGACGATCTTGGTCCGACGCCCGGCCCGTTCGGCGATTCCACTCATCGACCCCTCGCTCCTCCCCGCAGTCGGCCCCGCGCACGACGCAATGGTTACCGCGCGCCCGGTCCGAGCGATCACGGCGATTGTAACAAATGCCTCCGGCGCGAGTCGGGCGCGCTCAGACGGTTACCGTGAGCACGCCGGGTGCGCACCGCACGCGCAATGTCGCCCCCTCTTCCAGGAACGGAGCCGGGAGATCGGCCTCCGACGCGTATGCCAGCGCCGCGCGCACGGGCCAGCGCCGCGCGCCGACCGCGAGGGTGACCGGCACACCCCGCCCCCCGATCCCGCGCAGGCAGTTGAAAACCCACCGCGCCGGGCGATCGGGCGCGACGGTGAAATCGTCCTCCGTGGGCAACGGGTAGGCCGTGGCCAAACTCTCATCTTGCGGCACGGGGCCGGTGATGCCCGCCGCGATCTCGCCGACCGACCGCACCAGCAATGCCGCCCCCAGCGCGGCGACGGACAGTTCCAACTCGCCCGCGGTCATCCCGTCGATGAGCGCCACCCGATCCTGGGCGACGATCGGCCCAGAATCGATCCCGCGATCCATCAGGTGAACCGTCACGCCGCCCGCGCCCGCCCGCTCGGGCTCCGGGGCGCGGAAGGCCCAGAAGAGCGGGTCCGGCCCGCGCCCGCGCGGCAGGAGCGCCGGATGAAGATTCAGGATCCCATGCGGCGGCAAATCGAGCAGCCGCGCGGGGAAGCGGTGCGGGAAACAGGAGACGACGAGCAGATCGGGCGCGTGGGCCGCGACGGCCTCGCGCGCCGCGTCGCCGAGGTTGCCCACCGCCAGCACCGGGATCGCCCGCTCCCAGGCCAGATCGACGATCGTGCGGCGTACGATCGCGGCGAACGAGGTCGGTCGCGCGACCCAATCCGGCGGCGGCACCAGCGCCCGCACCGGCGGGTCGCCGGAACCGGCGGGGACGATCACCGCGCGCACATCGTGGCCCGCCTCGAGCAGGGCGGCGAGCGGCGCGCGCGACAAGAGACCGAACATCCCGCAGTAGACGAGGCGCGGCGACGGGTGGGGGGGCATCGGTGACACTCCCACGGTAGGCCGATTGCCGACTGTTCCCTTGCACCCGCGACGCCGGGTACGGAACAATGGTAGCAGGCGAATGTTAACGCACGCGCAGCGGGGAACGAGGATGAGCGATACAGCACCGCCACCGCTCAGCGCCGCGATCCTGGCGGGCGGGCAGAGCACCCGGATGGGGACCGACAAGGCGCGGCTGCGCCTGTCGCCCGACGGCCCGATGCTGATCGAACTGGCGCTCGCGGCGACCCACGCGGTGGCCGACGACGTCTTCCTGGTCGCCAATGACGACCGCCTCGCCGCGCTCGGCCTCCGCACGGTGCCGGACCTCCATCCCGTCGCGGGCGCGCTCGGCGGGATTTATAGCGCCGTGGCGAACGCGCGACACGACCATTGCCTCGTCGTGGCCTGCGATATGCCGTTCCTCGTTGCCCCCCTGCTCCGCGCGCTCGCCGCCGAGCCGCGCGATTACGACGTATTGGCACCGCGCCTGACCGTCGGTGAGAACCGGCAGGGGAGTTCCGACGGCGTCTACGAGACCTTGCACGCGATCTACGGGCGCGCGGCCCTCCCGGCGATCCGCGCGCAACTGGCGGGCGGCCGCTACCGCGTGATCGGATTCTTCCCGCAAGTGCGCGTGCGCGCCTTCCCCGAGGAAACGGTGCGCCGACTCGACCCGGCCCTGCGCTCGTTCTTCAATGCCAACACCCCGGAGCGATTGGCCGAGGCGCGACGACTCGCGGGCATGGCACCTAGATAAACCCTGACTACGGGTGTTTCTTGTGAGGACTCGCGCCCGATCAATTCTTGACTGATCGGGCGCATGGCGCTAGCATAGACAGAAATATGGCTACGCTTCTAGCTATATTAATCCAATGCACATTCACACGAAAGGAAGCGCCATGCCGCGCGCGGTCTCGACGGCGGAAGCCAAGAACACGCTCACCGCGTTGATCGCCTGGGTGCGCGAGCACGAGGATGCCGTGGTCGTTGAAAACCGCGGCAAGCCGAGCGCGGTAATCGTCTCCTACACCGAATACGAAGCGATGCGGGAACTCAAAGAGCGACAGCGGCGGCAGGATGCGCTCGCTCAACTGCGCCGACTGCGCGACCGGGTGAGCGCGCGCAACAAGGACCTGACGGAAGAGCAGGTGGAGACAATCGCCGAGGAGGTCTCGCGCGACGTTGTCCAGCGCTTGATCAACCAGGGCAAAGTCCGTTTCGAGCGCGAGTAACCCGATGCGCGCGCTCCTCGACACGAACCTTTTCGTCTCCTACCTCCTCACCCCGCCCGGGCGCTCGGGTACGGTCGGTCGGATCGTGGAGGCCGCCTTTGGCGGCGAATTCACCCTGCTGCTCCCCGAGGAAGTGCCACGGGAACTCGGGGAATCGATCGCCGCCAAGCCTTTCCTGCGAGACAGGATCGATGCGGGCGATCTCCTCGCCTTTATCACGCTGCTGCGAGAGATTGCCGAACTCCTCCCGGCCATCGAGGAACCGTACCCCGTCGTCACTCGCGACCCCGATGACGATTATCTGCTCGCCCATGCGCTGCTCGCCAGCGCCGACTACCTGGTCTCCGGCGACAAGGATCTGCTCTCACTCGTCCCAGTCGAAGGGCTGACGGTGCTGAGTCCCGCTGAGTTCGCCAGGCTGTTATAGGCCAGGTAACCGGTGTGATGCCGATATTCCCCCCCTTCCTCGCTGATTATTTACCGATCCCCCAGGTATCGTGTCGCGACTCCATTGCGGCTACGATCGCCACGCGCCAATCGCCCCGCTCGCCGCCCCAATACACTTTGGTGTGACGATAGGCTCCAATGCCCCAACAGGCGTGCGATTCCGAGCGGTTGGCCGAGGCGCGACACCTCGCGGGCATGGCACCGTAGGGGTCTTTACGATCCTACGGGGCAGCATCGCCCTTGTCATGGGACGGTCGCGGGGCTATAGTCACTGTACCGGGCCATGAAATTCGTGGTTCTCTTTTTGCGTATCTATTAGGGCGTGTGCGCACGCGGACTGCTGCAACAGGCAAGACAGTCACAACAACGATGGCGGCGGGCGAGGACTCAATTGCGCTGCCGTCACACGGCGAAAGAAGGACAGAGATGGTGACAGCGACCAACGCGACCACGACCGACTTGGGGATGCCCACGGTCGTCGGCGGGCCGTGGACGCGCGAGGCGCGCGAATATGCCGCAGCGGACGAGACGCATCAGGCGTTCGTCCGCTACTTCCGCAAGGCGATGAAGATTCGCAACTGGACGCCGTGGGACGATCTGCACCCGGCGGAGATGGCCAAGAATGGGCATCTCCTCAGCGAGGACACGGTCACGATCATCCAGGCGTATCTCGGGGTCGAGGATTATGTCGGCGACTATGTCGAAGACGGCCTGCATCTCCTGAATAACAACCGCGAGCGCCGCAACTTGCAACTCGCCTGGGGGATGGAGGAGTTGAAGCACGCCGAGGCGTGGGAATTGGTGCTGCTCCAATCCGGCGTGCGCACCGCCGAGCAGTTGCGGGAATACCGCGATCGGGTCGGCGACCACAAGTGGACGATGCGCGAGAACCATCCGGGCCTCGACACCCCGCTCGGCGTCGCCTGCTACGCAATGCTCCAGGAGCGCGCCACCTACTTCAACTACGACGAGATGCGCAAGCGGATCCGCCAGGAGTATGGCCTGCCGGAGAAGGCGACGCCCGTCGAGCGGCAGCGCGGGGCGCAGATCGGCGCGGCGGGGGCGTTCAAGACGGTGGCGACCGACGAGATCGCCCACCACGGCATCTTCCTCGAAATCGTCCGCATCTACACCAGGTATCTGCCGCACGAGACGCTCGACGCGCTGCTCAAAGTCTTCAACGGCTTCACCATGCCAGCCCTGCACATCTTGCCGGATGCCTCGGAGTTGGCGGCGGCGATGCAGCGGACCCTCCTGCACACCCCGCTGAAGCAGGGCCGCCACGTCAACAACCCGGCCCTCGACTCGATGGGCCTGAAGAACAAGCGGGCCTTGGAGCGCGCCGTGCAAGAGGCGAAGATGCTCCCCCCCGGTCTTGGCCCGGAGCACGTCGCCATCAGCCGCACCGGCGAGTTCGTCCTCTCGATGGAGGCCGATCCGACCCTGGCGAACGGCGACCCGGCCCTGGCGGAGAAACTGCCGGTCGAGGAGATGCAGGCGGATTAAAGCCTCAGCACATCAGCCGACCATGGGAGCGGGGCCGCCGGGATTACTCCCGGCGGCCCCGCATTTCGTCACTTTTGAGATCCAGTTTCATCCCCACATGGGAGGCGGCGAAGCCGAGGCGTTCGTAGAAGCGGTGGGCGTCGCGGCGGCTGGCGTTGGTGGAGAGTTGCAGCAGTTGGCACCTTTCCTGCTGCGCCCGCTCGATCGCCCAGCGCATCAGTTGTCGCCCCAGACCGCGACTGCGCCAACGACTATCCACGCGCACCGACTCGACCTGCGCCCGCGTACCGCCGCGATAGGCGAGCGAGGGCAGGAAGGTCAGTTGCAGCGTAGCGACGACCTCGCCCGCCACTTCCCCCACGACGAGTTCATGGCGCGGGTCGCCATCGATCGCCGCGAAGGCGACGTAGTACGACTCCGGCAATGGTCCCTCGACGCTTTCGCGCTGCCGTCCCAACTCATCGTCGGCCAGGAGGCGGACGATCGCCGGAACGTCGGCACGGATTGCGCGGCGAATGTCCAATAAGACCTTCTCCCCTGCTGCGCCCATATACAACTCCACCCACGATCGTCCCCAGGCGAGGCACCATCCGGACGGACGATAGCAGCCGACGCCCCTCTTGTCATCCCGTGCATTGCGCGCACAGTACGTACAGATTACAATAAAGTGAGAGCTTCCGTGTATGGCCTTCAGAGCGCAGCGCGACAGGTGGGACAGGGTGCCGTTCGATTTCACGAAGATTGTCGAGCAAATTGACGAACTGACGCGCGATGTGCCGCGCGGCGGGCCGGATGAGTTCGTCCCCCTGCGCGAGGCGTTCGCCACCGTCGATGTCGGCGACCTCGTCGCGCGGCTGACCGATAAACGATCGCGCCACTCGTTCATGCCGGCCCTGCCGCGCTACAGCTTTAACGGGGCGTATCCGGCCCCGACGCCGCCGGACGACTTCAGCGTCCTCGCCACCGATGGCTCGTTCATGCTGCCCGACCGCCACAGCCCGGCGCGCTTCTACTTGATCAACGTCAGCCGGGTCCACCTCCATTACGGCGCGAAGCCGGATGCCGCGCTCTCCGCGCGCGCGGAACTGCGTTATCGGGAGGAGGAGTTGCGCATCAACGACCGGATCCCGGTCAACCCGGCGATCCTCGGGATGCGGCGCGCGGTCGATGAACTCGCGGCCCTCGCCGAGTTGGCCCGGGATCCGGCAGTCGAGCGCCCCGCCGTGGCGCTGCAAGATGGCACGCTGATCCTCTGGACCCTGAGCAGCCAGGATGCGACGGTGCGCGATTGGGTGCTGGACGACTTCCTCCTCGCGCTCGACGATCTGCGCGATCGCGGCATCCCGGTCGCCTCGTACATCAGCTATCCGGGCGGCGACGACGTCTCCGACGCGCTGCGGATCGCCGCCTGCGACCACCCCATCCGCGGGATACCGATCAACTGCGATGCCTGCCGCGCCGAGCGCGCGTCTCCGCCGTGCGGCATCATCCCGACCGTCCCCGACCGCCACCTCTTCGCCCATATCGCCGGGCTCAAGCCGGGCGAGCGTTCCGATGTCTACCGCAGCGCCTCGAAGATCCTGCAACACTACCGCGAGCACGCGATCGCCTTCTTCTACCTGCAAACCGGCACCGAGATCGCCCGCGTCGAGATCCCCGCCTGGGTCGCCGACACCCCCGCCCATCTCGATCTCGTCCACGCCACCGTCTACGACCAGTGCTTGCGCGGGCGCGGCTACCCCTCCGTCCTGCAAGAGGCGCACGAGCAGGCCGTGATCGGCGCGGACGAGCGCCGCGTCGTCGAGCAACTGATCGAGGAAGCCCTCGCGCGCCTCGGCATCGTCATGTTCCGCAGCGCCAAGGACGCGAGCAAGCGCGGGCGGTTTGTGTGACGAGTGGGCGATTCGTCAGTCGTCAGTAGGCGGGCGGGCGAGTGAGAAAGAGCGCAATGGAATGAACGAGCCTCGCTGGCGACCGCAAACGGTCGGGCGTAGGGGCGTATTGCATACGCCCAACCCACGCCAGGGCTGTCTACAGAGGTGGGTGGTGAGACGACGGACGGGCGTATGCAATACGCCCCTACAGCCCACCGCTTCGCTCGTCTGCCAACTCCCTACTGTTCCACTGGCCTACTGACTACTGACTACCGACTACATCGAGGCCACCATGACACGGATCGGCGAAATCATCGAGACGAGCACCGTCGGCTTCTGGGCGGAGAGTGTCAATCTGCACGATCTGCCGCCGCTGGGGTCGCTGGTGGCGGTCAGCCTGCCGGAGGGCGGGACGCTGATCGGGGTGGTCGCCTTCGGGCAGACGACCGGGATCGACGAGGGGCGGCGCGCGGTGCGGCGCGGCGACGCCGAGGTCTTCGATGGCGCGATCTACGACCGCCACCCGGAGCTGATGCGCATCCTCCGCACGACCTTCCGCGTCGTGACGGTCGGGTATCTCGCCCAAGGTGGCGCACCGCGCCACCATCTGCCGCCGATACCGCCGCCGCTGCACTACTCAGTCTCGCGCTGCGACCAGGCGCTGACCTGCGCGTTCACCGATGAGCCGCGCTACTTCGCCAGCCTTAATGCGAGCGAGGGCGAGGTGTCGCCGGAGCAACTGCTGGCCGCGCACATCCGCGCCGTCACCGCCGACCGTGGCGGCGACGAGGGCTGGCGCGCTGCCGCCGGACGCCAGGTCGCGCGCCTCCTGAAACGCGACTACGACCGTCTGCTGACCGTCTTGGAGGCGATTGATCCGGGCATGGACACGCCCCCGCCCCCGCCGCTGCCGCGCCTCCGCGTCGTGGCAAACTCGAATACCAATGGGAGCGGCTATAAGGCGATTGACACCTTCGACGATGTGCCATTCTAACCGCCGGGGATGGCGCACTTGCCAATAGGGTGGTGTATTGCGATAACGCCCATACCCCGGCGAAGGGGCTCACTAAGTAGGTGAGAAAAAGCCGGTGGAATTGCAGGGGGAGAGCGATGATCTACGAACTACGCACGTACACGGCCAATCCGGGTAAAATGGATGCCCTGAACAGCCGCTTCCGCGACCACACGCGGCGAATCTTCGCGAAGCACGGGATCACCTCGATCGGCTACTGGATCCAGACGACGCCGGAAGAGGGCGCGGGTGATCTCGTCTACCTGCTCTCCCATCCCGACCGCGAAGCGGCGGACGCCGCCTGGACCGCGTTCCGCGCCGACCCTGAGTGGATCGCCGCGCGCGACGCCAGCGAGCGCGAGGGCAAACTGGTCGCCAACGTCGTCAGCCAATACCTGGAGCCGACCGACTACTCCGCGCTGCAATAGGCGGTTGCTGCCGACTGAAGTAGGCTCGGACACGAAGTGGCGGCACTTGTATTGTGAAGTGACTGCGCTGTGACCAAACCCAGTCCAGTTCACTGGACTTCGTGGCCGGAGGCAGGGAGCCGAAAGCTTGAGTTCCCGATCCACCGCCTCCCGGCAGCAAGTCAACCACTCTCAACGCGGCGCGAGCATTGACCACCAGCAACGACGCGATCGACAAAGGACAAAACCAATGGCGCAGCAACTTGGCGTGGTGACGGCCGGCAGTTTCACCGATGGTTTGACGGTGCGACTCGACGCGGCGCAATCGACCGAGGAGATCCAGGTCGGCAACTTCGTGGTGATCGACGGCGACGACAATCGCTACTTCAGCACGATCGCCGACCTCGAACTACGCCTGACCGATCCCGCGCTCGCCGCCGACCCGCCCCCCGCCAGTTCGCCGTTCCTGCGCGCGGCCCTCGCCGGGGTGCAGACCTACGCGGTCGCCCAGGTCAAGCCGAGCCTGATGCTGACCGGCAAGGACGACCTCGCGGCGGGGGGCGGGCCGAAGCCGGTGCGGACGATCCCGATGCACTTTGCCACGATGCGCGAGGCCGCCGGGGAAGACTTCGCGGTCGTCTTCGGCGAGGAAGACCCTAAGGAGGGCAAGTTCGCGCTCGGCACGCCGCTGACGATGGATCAGCCGATCCCCTTGGATTTGAAGCGGTTGGTGGAGCGCAGCAACGGCGTCTTCGGCCAGTCCGGCACCGGCAAGAGCGTGCTGACCCGCCTCCTGCTCTGCGGCGTGATCAAGGCGGACCTGGCCTCGACCCTGATCTTCGACATGCACTCGGAGTACGCCTGGCAGAAAGAGGGCGAGGGCGGCGCGCAACTGCGCGGCCTGCGCGATCTCTTCGGCTCGCCGATCCACGTCTACTCCCTCGACGCCAACGACCAGAGCCGCCACGCGCTCGACGCGACGTTGCAGATCGGGATGAACCAGATCGAGCCGGGCGACATCGAACTGCTGGCCGACGAGTTGAACCTGACCGCGACCTTCGCGGCGACCGCGCACAGCCTCCACTCACGCTTCGGCAACCGCTGGCTGGCGTCGCTGCTCGACATGGACAGCGACGCGGTCAAGGAGTTCTCCGCCAGCAGCGGCGCGCACGAGGGGGCGGTCGGCGCGCTGAAGCAGAAGCTCAGCCTTCTGCACAAACTCCCCTACGTCGTGCCCAACCTGCCCCTGAGCGCGATTGATACGCTGATCGCCCAACTGCGCCGGGGTGAGCATGTCGTGCTGCAGTTCGGGCGGCACAGCAGCCTGCTCGACTATATGCTCGTCGCCAATATTCTCACGCGACGGATCCACGCGGCCTACACTGAGCAAGTGCTGAAATACGACGGCTCGCGCGATGCGGCGGACAAGCCGCACCCGCTGATGATCGTGCTGGAAGAGGCGCACAAGTTTCTGGCGCCGTCGGTCGCGCGGCAGACGATCTTCGGGACGATCGCGCGCGAGATGCGGAAATACAGCGTGACCCTGCTGATCGTCGATCAGCGCCCGAGCGGGATCGATTCCGAGGTGCTGTCGCAGTTGGGGACGAAGATCACCGGACTGCTGAGCGAGGAGCACGACATCGACGCGGTCCTCACCGGGATCGCCGGGCGCTCCCACTGGCGCGGCGTACTGGCGAGCCTGGAGACGAAGCAGCAGTGTCTTGTCCTCGGCCACGCCATCCCGATGCCGATGATGCTGCGCACCCGCGCCTACGACAACAGCTTCTTCGCCGCGATGGGCTTGCGCCAGCCCGCGCGCACGGTCGCGGAAAAGCAGGAGCGCGGTCGCGCGGCGGTCGCCGATCTCTTCGGGGAGGATTAGGGGCGAAACCCCTCCCCCGGCCCCTCCCCTGAAGGGAGAGGGGTGCCTGATTAACGGGCCGAAGTCGGCCCGTCAGCCGATGCGCCACTGACGAGACACCCCTCTCCCTTCAGGGGAGGGGCCGGGGGAGGGGTTAAGATCCCACTCCCGCCGCACCCGCGCCCAATCTTCCGGGATGAGCGCGAAAACCAAGGTGTCGCGCGGCTGGCCGGTCGGATCGAGGCTATCGTTCCGCAGCCGCCCCTCCAGGGGGAAGCCCAGGCGCTCCGGGACGCGCCGACTCCGATCGTTGCGCGCGTCGCAGCGAATCTCGACACGGTTCGCCGCCAACTCCTCGAACGCGAATTGCGTGAGCGTCCGCACCGCCTCGCCCACATACCCCCGACCCATCGCCGAGCGGCGCAGCCAGTAGCCGATCTCGAAGGTGCGCGCCCGCCAGTCGAGGCGCGGGAAGCCGGTCGCGCCCAGGGGCCGCCCGTCGCGCGCGTCGAAGATCCCCACCTCCAAGGTCGCCCGACCGATCCAGTTCGCCAGCGAGCGCAGGCAGAAGTCGCGCGTGTCGGCGGCGCACTCGTGGCGGTGGACCCACGGTAGCCACGGGGCCAGGGTCTCGCGCGATTCGTCGATCGCCGCGAACAGCCCCTCGGCGTCGTCGGCGCGATAGGGGCGGATGACGATCCGCTCGGTGCGCAATTCATCAGGGAGCGGGATCAGGGTGGGATGGCGCGGCTGATCCATCGGCAACTCCGCGGTGCGGGCAAGCGGCAGGCGAGGCGCGATTGTAGCACCGGCTGCGCGTGACACAAAGGGGGTGGCGACCGAACGGTTCGGTCGCCACCCCCTTCGCTTCGCCGCTATGATACGCAGTTAGGGCGTGGTGATGAAGCGGCTGCTGAGCGCCTGATCGAGCACATCGGCATACCAGCCGCGCGAGGCCGGGGCATTCCAATCGGCCCAGTTCTCGTTCGCCGGGCGACCGGGGATCGCCCCGGCGTACTGGACGAAGGTGACGAGATCGAGCCGGTGGCCGGATCCCTCCGGGACGTTCGGGTAGAGGCCCAGGTCGTCAACGGTGGCCTGAATCCAGTAGCCCTTCGCGACCATCGCGCGGGTGATGAAGGAGATCACCTGGACGTGCGACACCTCATCGCGCGGGTAGTAGAGCCGATCCGGGTAGCCGCGCGCGACATCGTAGAAGGCGAGCGTGCCGACGTTCCGCCAGAGATCGTCGTCGATACAGTTGCTCGGGCTGAACGAGTCACAGCGATCGATAAAGGGGTTGTCGTGATCCTCGGCATCCCAGCCCATCGCCCGCGCGATCAGCGCCGCCGACTCCGCGCGCTTGATCGGCTGGGCGGGGCCGAAGGTGCCATCGCCGAAGCCCTGGATGACGCCCCGCGCGGCCAGTCGCGTGATCGCCTCGTTGAAGGGGGTGCCGGTGCCGACATCGCTGAACGCGACCTTCGGGGCGAAGGCGGCGCTCGCCGTGTGGTTGGCATTCATCCCGATCGCCAGCGGGTTCGCGAAGCCGGCAAAGACCCCATCGACGGTCCAGCCGATGAAGACCGCGCCGCTGTTCGGCGTGGCGGTGAGCGTCGCGGCCTGGTCGGCACTGTAGGTGCCAGTGCCGGGTGTCACCGTGCCGTTCCCGGTCGTCGAGACGGTGAGAGTGTAGCTCGGCGGCGGCGGCGGCGGGATTACGCCGATCAAGATGGTGGCCACGTTGGAGTTGGCACCACCATCATTCGCGCGAAAGGTGAAGCTATCGGGGCCGCTGTACCCCCCCGCAGGTGTGTAAAGAACGCGATTGCCGTTGATCGCGCCGAGCGTGCCGTGTGCCGGCCCGGTCACGATGCTGTAGGTCAGCGCGCTCCCCTCGGTGTCGGCGGCGGTCAGGGTGATCTCAACACCCGTGTCCGCTGGCGTGCTGACACCCCCATTGGCGGCCACGGGCGGGTCATTGACCGCCCCGACCGCGATGGTCACCGTCGCTGTGCCCGAGTCGCGCCCATCCTCCGTCACCTTGTAGGTGAATGAATCCGACCCATTCAGATTCGCAGAGGGGGTGTAGGTCACCCCATTGCCGTTGACAGTGCCGAGCGTCCCGCGCGCGGGCGGGGTGACGATGCTGTATTGGAGCGGTCCGCCGTTCGCGGCGGTGCCATTGAGCGTGATCGTCAGGCTCACATCCTCCGGGGTGGCGACATTCAGCGACCCGGCAGTTGGTAGCGGCGGGGTGAGGGTGAAGCGGGCCACCTGTGGGTCGTGGTCGCTGATCTGGTCGAAGAACTCGGCATTGACGTGGACGACATCATACGGCCCTGTCCCGTCGTTGGGGAACTGCGCCGCGAGGTTGGGGCTGACCAGGATCTGGTCGAGGGTCTGGGAGTTGCCATCGAAGACGTAGGAGTACCGCTCGTTCTCCGGCAGGGTGTTGATCAGACTGGTCAGCACACCGCCAGCGGTGAGGACAGCCACCACCTCGGAGAACTGGAAGTCGTTGATGTCGCCGAGGACGACGACATTGGCGTTCGGATCGGCGGTGATGAGCTGCTGGACAAAATCGTGGACGATCTGCGCCTGCTGCTTGCGCTGGACTTCCGAACCGCGCGTCGGCGGCTGATAGCGCCCGAAGAGGGGTTGATCGCCGCCCTTCGAGTTGAAGTGGTTGGCGACGACGAACACGGTGCGACCGTTGAAGCGGAACTCGCCCGCCAGCGGCTTGCGGCTATTGTTGAAAGCGCTGTTCGTCGGGTCGATCCGCCCCGGGCTGTAGCTCAGTTGCGTCGCGTCCCCGGTGCCGACCACGCCGACGGCGCAGACCGAGCAGCCACCGGCCCGGTCAACGAAGCTGACGCCGCGATCGGTGCGGAAGAGGAAGCCGACGCGGATATTGCCGCCCGGTTCGCCGCCATCCTGATCATCGACCGGATTGGTCTGGCGGTATTCATAAGTTGGACCGCCCTCAGCCCTGATCGCGTCGATCAGCTCCTGGAAGGTCAGGGTGGCATCGACCAAGCCGTCGTTCGTCGCGCCGTTATTATCCTGGATCTCCTCCAGCGCGATGATATCCGGCGACTTGAGATTGTCCGCGATGACCGACGCCAGCGCGGAGAACTTGGAGTCGGCATCGTTAGGATCGAGATTCTCGACGTTGAACGTGGCGATGGTCAGGCCATCGGTGGTGTGCTCGACGGCGGTCACCTCGCGTGGGAGGCCGTTATCGGCCCGCGTCAGCGGGACCGTCACCCCCAGCTTGAAGTTACCGAAGCTGTAATCGATGACGCCGACAACCGTGCCGAGGCCATCGCCGACATTGACCGAGGGCAGCGCGCCGGTGGAAGGGATCAGATCGTCGAGGATGATCCGCTCGGGATTGAAGTCGTCCGGGCGGATGATGATCCCACCGCGCGGCGTGCGCAGGCCGGCGTTCGCGCCGCCATCGGCCAGGACCGGGATCTCGGAGAAGCCCGAGGTCGGCCCGACTGCGACGGCATTATTCACCTGGACGAGCATCCCCTCCAGGCTCTCGTAGAAGTCGATGCCATCGGTGGCGGGGTCGAAGGTACCACTCGTCTCGACGCTGCCGGTGGCGTCGTCGTCGATCACGATCGTCGGCGGCACGCGCCCGCCCGCGCCGATGGTTGTCGCTGTCGGCAGGGTCACCCCCGAGGCGAGGACGATAATTGTGGGAGAACCGATCTGGGTGATGCTCAGGCCGGCATTGGAGGCGGCATTCCCGCCGGGGCGGAATTCGCTCACCGCGCCGCTGACCAGGACCGAATTACCAACAGCTACCGTTGGGGCGGAGGAGGTGAAGACGAAGATCCCCTCGGAGGTAGCATCGTCCCCATCGGGATTAGGGTCTTGCATGTAGAAGCCGTTGGCACGCAGGGCCGTCACGGTGCCAGGGACGTTAGTCACGGCGGTATTATTGCCGACGAGCGGGGAGATGTGCGCCGCGCCCTGGATGTTGCGGATGCGTGTCTCGCCAGCAACCGGCATGGCGATGGTGAAGGAGAAGGTGTAATCCGCCGCCAATTGCTGCGGCATGCCATCCTGATCGGTGACATTGGCACCCTTGACAGTCACCGTGCAGGTCTGGTTCTCGGGGAGGTTGCTCGTGGGATCGAGCGTGAATGTCGTTGCCACGCCGCTCGGGGTGTACGTGTACGCCTGCGCGGTGACGCCGCAGACGATGGTGAAGGGCCGGTCGGTCGGTTGATCAGCGAGGGCGACTGGCTCGCTGAATATAATCGTGATGTTGCTATTCGGGACAACGTTCGTGCCCCCCCTGCCGGTGTTGTGCTGGCGACGGTGGGCGGATTGTCAACTGGTGGTGCGCCGCAGGGTGCGGCAGCCACCGCGCTATTGCGCGGGGCTGGTGCAGCCGCAGCAAAGTCGTTCGTGTTGTTGTCCGTATCGGTGCAACCACCAGCACCACGGAAGGCCGCCGTAGTGTTCGACAGCCCTGGACCAGCAGCACCACCCTCGGCACAGTTTGCCGAGCCGTAGGTAACCGAGTCGATGATACTTGCGCCGGAGGGGCATGGCGTTCCAGGGAGAGCGCCCGTACCGTTGACTTAAGAGCAGTGCCAGTGCAACGAGTGGTAGAAATATGCGTCGCCAGAGAGATGGCCTGATTCGTTCAACACGCATCCACCGACTACTGCTTCTCACAACCCTGCCCTCCACTATTCCTCCACCTTCCGCCCGACCACCGACCGCGCACGCACGACGCGAAGCCACGCGGCCCCCCCCAGTGCCACGCCATTCGCGCTGACTTGTGCAATGCTGGCCGTAACGAAATGCCCGCGACCGGTTGCGGTCACAAACACGCTGTGCGCGGCAGAACGTTTCTGCCACGCGAACAGCGTACACGCCGTGGGTTAAGGGAAGATTAAGCGGGCGTTAACAGTACGTTAGAAAGCCCGCTGTCGGGAAAACGTGCAAGAAGAGCGCACTTCACGCGGGAATGTTGGACATACGCTGTCATCCGTCTTACGGTATCTGCTCGGCAACGAGCATGTACATCCAGTCGTTCAAG
>CADCWN010000164.1 GCA_902806415.1 uncultured Thermomicrobiales bacterium
CCAGGCTCCGATCGTCCCACGATGGCGGGGGGCCATCTACCATCCGCGGTCGTCGCCGCTGCCAGCACAGCGCCCTCACCGCCAGCGCGGAACTCCCCTAATATACGAGCCAGCACAGGGGCAATAATTGTTCAGTTGACAGCTAAACGGCTCGCCGGAAACAAAATATCCATGAACCCAGCCGCCTCGCGCTGCGTCTCCGGCAGCACATGGGCGTAGGTATTCATCGTCAGGCTAATCTGCGAGTGGCCCAATATCTCCATGACGACGCGCGGATGGACACCTTGGGCGACCAGGAGACTCGCCGCTGCGTGCCGGAGATCGTGGAAACGGATGTTCGGGAGTCCGGCGGCTTGTAGCACGCCCTTGAAGTGCCGAGTGAGGTTGCGCGGCTCGATCGCCGTGCCGACCGTGGAGGGGAACACCAGCCCTTGATCCTTCCAGGTGGGACCGGCTGCGAGGCGTTCTTCTAGCTGACGAGTCCGGTGCGCCCTGAGCGCGGCGAGCAACACGGACGAGAGCGATAAGGTGCGGCGGCCCTGATGCGTCTTGGGTTCCACCAGTTCACGGCTGCCCTTGCGCCGCTGCAACGCGACTGCAACCCGGAGCGTCCCGGTGTCCAGGTCCACATCTTCCCAACGCAGTCCAAGCGTCTCACCCATCCGCAAGCCAAGAGACAGCGCCACGCGGTACAGCCCTTCCAGGCGATGCCCCTGCACCACCGCCAGGAGCGCGCGGCCCTGATCGGGCGTGAGCGGGGCGATCTGATGTCGCTTCGTCTTGGGCGGGTCCACCAGCGTCGCCACGTTGCGCGGCACTTGCCCCCACTTCACCACCTGATTGAGCGCCTTTCGCAGGATCGCCCGCGTGTAGGCGACGGTACGGGCAGAGAGTCCCGTCCCGCCCTTGCCGCCCTCTTTGAGCAGGGCGTTCATCATCCCCTGGACATGCTGTGGCTCCAGCTTCGCCAGTTGATGCCGCCCGATCGCCGGGGTGAGATAGAGACGAGTGACTTGCGCGTAGCTGTCATACGTCCGGGGGCGCGTGTTCTGCTTCACGACCGTCTCCAGCCAGTTATCGAGGAACTGGGCGACGGTCTGCCGCTCGACCGCGACCGGCAAGCCCTATTGCTGATCGCGCAGGACCTGTGCTAACCGAGAAGTCTATCCGCCCCCGAAACGCGTTCTACCGCGACGAGCCGTAGTTCTCGTCGCGGCTGTACGAGCACCACTGTGTCAGAGCGGACACCCAGGTGTTTTCGTGCGGATGGGCTTTTCCGCCAGCACAGCCCCATGCCAAGCTATCTCTACCGATGGTCGGTAGACGACCGCTCGCGGCTACCGACCCGCGCCTGCGCGTCAACGAGACGTTGCCTGGATGAGGATCTGTTCGAGCGACTTCTTCTCCAGCGCATGGGCGGGGACAGTCGCGTCGGGCGCGGGGTAACCGACCGGGATGACGACGTAGGCGCGCTCGTTGCGCGGGCGGTCGAGGAGCGCGCCGAGGAAGGCCATCGGGCTCGGCGTGTGGGTCAGCGCGACGAGCCCGGCGTGGGTGAGGCTGGCGAGGAAGAGCCCGACCGCGATGCCGACCGACTCCGCGACGTAGTAGTGCTTGAACTGGCGCTCGCCGCCATCCGGCAGCCGCTCCAGACCGAAGGCGTGGGCGAAGACGACGACGACCCAGGGCGCGTCGGTCAGGTGCGTCTTGACCGGATCGGTGCCGAGCGGGGCGAGCGCGGCGCGCCACTCGGGCGTGATGTGGTCGGTGTAGAAGTCGCGCTCCTCCCCCTCGGCTGCGGCGCGCATCCGCGCCTTGAGATCCGGGTCGCCGACAGCCACGAAGGTCCAGGGCTGCTGATTCGCGCCGGATGGGGCCGTGCCCGCCGCCGCGACGGCCGCCTCGATCAGCGCGAACGGCACCGGCTCGGTCGAGAAGGCGCGGACGCTGCGCCTGCGCCGCATCGTGTCGAGGAAGGCGCGCGACCGCGCCAGGCTCTCCTCGGGCGCGAGGCGCTGGTGGCCGAGCGGCACTGTGACATAGCTGGCGTCGTTCGCGAACGGATCGCCCATCAGCCCCTCCTCACCGGGCCGAAGCCCAGGCGTACACCACACCGTCGCGCCACGCACGGGGCGTGACCCGCCGGGCATCTTACCCGAGCATGGCCCGGCACTGTCAAACGGTCTTGCGGCAATCCGACGGGTGCGCGCCCGCCCGATGTCGATGAAGAAACGACTTCGCGCACGTCGACTCGGTGTATGATCGCGCACATCGGCTCGCGATACACGCTGCGCGCTCCGGTTCAATCCGCGATCGTCGGCAGCACGAGCGCGGGCCAGTCGCCCTCCCGCACGAGCGCATTGAAGCGCGGCATCTCGCGGCCGAGGGTCGCTGCCAGGCGGGTCAGTTGCTCATCCACACGCGCAGCGACGGACGCGAAGACCTCGCGCGATTGGGCGGTCGGCGCGGCGTCGGCACCGCCGACGACGCCGAGCAGCGTGGCGAGTTTCACGTTCAGCTTCGAGGGGGCGGTCAACGCATCGCGCGACGACTTCCAGCGCGTCTGGATCAGCTCCTCCTCGATCGCGGTCAGTTCACCTTTCAGCGATCGCGCCGCTTCCACGAGCGCCGCGCCCTCGGGTTGCCCCTCGGCGCGCGCCTGCCAGACGCCGGCCTGCTCGCGGATCGCGCGAATCTGCCGGATGGCGTCGTTCGTCACCGAGAGTTTGTCGCGGATTTCAATCAGGAAGGCGAACTGCTCTCGCAGCGCCTGGTCGCTCGCCGCCACGCGCGGGTCCTTCACGAAGCTGAACGGCTGGGTCCAACTCCGCTCGCCGCCTCCCGCTTCGCTGCTGGCGGAGCCTCCCGCTTCGCTGCTGGCAGAGATCGTCAGCCGCACCGCATACTCCCCCGGCGGGGCCAGCGGGCCGGTCACATCGGCCGAGCGGTAGATCGCGCCGGGGACATCGCGCGCGTCGGGGTAGCGCCCGTTCCAGACGAAGCGGTTGAGGCCCGCTCTGGTCGGCACCGTCGGCCCCTTGGCCGGGTCGTCGCCCCCTTGCTCACCCGCCGACTTGCTCTTGTACGAGGCGATCTCGGCGCCCGCCGCGTCGAGGAAGCTGAGGGTCACCGGCGCGTTCGGCTCCCCGCGCAGGAGGTAGGCGACGACGATCCCCTCGGGCGGGTTGTGCCCGGCATCGAGGAAGCGCTGGACCGGTTCGCCGTCGAGCCCGGCCTCCCGCTCCGCTGCCGACGGTGGGATCGGGCGCGTAGCGACCCCGCTCGTCCCGACCATCAAGTAGCTCTTGCCGGAGCCACCCGGCTTGCTGAAACCCTTAACCGGACGGTAGCGGATCGCCGGGCGCGGCGGGATCAGGAAGGCGTCGTCCCCGAGCGCCGCCGGGGTCAGCGCCCGCAACGGCGAGAGATCGTCGAGGATCCAGAAGCCCCGCCCGTGCGTCGCCGTGACCAGATCACCCTCCTTGACGACCAGGTCGTGGATCGGCACGACCGGCAGGTTCTGCCGCAGCGACTGCCAGTTGCCCCCCCCGTCGAACGAGACCCACAGCCCCGCCTCGGTCCCGGCGTATAGCAGGCCGCGCCGCGCCGGATCCTCGCGGATCACGCGCGCGAAGTCGTCCGCCGGGAGGCCGGTGACGATCATGGTCCAGGTCTGCCCCCAGTCGGCGGTCGTGTAGAGATACGGCGCAAAATCGTCGTGGCGGTGGCGATCGACCGCGATGAAGGCCGCAGCAGGGTCGTGCGGCGACGGCTCGATGATGCTGACCAGCGACCAGGTCGGCAGGTAGGGGGGCGTCACGTCTTGCCAGGTCGCGCCGCCGTCGCGCGAGAGGTGGACCAGCCCATCGTCCGACCCGGCCCAGAGGGTGCCGCGCTCCAGTGGCGACTCCGCGAACGCGAAGATCGTGCAGTAGTAATCCATCCCGTTGCTGTCGGTCGTGATCGGCCCGCCAGACGGCCCCATCCGCTCGGGGTCGTTGCGGGTCAGGTCGGGGCTGATGATCTCCCAGCTTTGCCCCTCGTCAGTCGAGCGGTGGACGTGCTGGGAGGTGATGTAGAGGACGTTCGGATCGTGGGGCGAGAGGACGATCGGAAAGGTCCAATTAAAGCGGTAGCGCACGTCGTTCGCGCCCCAGCCGGCCCCCTCCTCCGGCCAGGCGGCGATATTCTGCCGCTGCCCGGTGCGCCGATCGAACCGGGTGAGCACCCCGGCGAAGCTCCCGGCGTAGATGATGTCGGAATTCTCGGGGTGTACGGCGATGTAGCCGCTCTCGCCGCCGCCGACCTCGTAGGTGTCGGCGACGGTGATCGCCTGCAAATTCGACCGGCTCGCCACGCTGATCGTCGAGTTGTCCTGCTGCGCGCCGTAGAGACGATACGGCGTCCCATTGTCGGTCGTCACATGGTAGAACTCGGTCGTCGGCTGGTTGTAGATCGTGGACCACGATCCGCCCCCGTTAAACGAGACGCAGGCACCGCCATCGTTCCCCTCAATGATCCGCCGGGGATTGTGGGGGTCGATCCAGAGGTCGTGGTGATCCTCGTGCGGGAAGAAGACCTGGGTGAACGTCTTGCCGCCGTCGTTCGAGTGCCACGCGGCCAGATTGAGGACCCAGACCGTCTCCGGCTCGGTCGGGTGGGCGAAGATGTGCATGTAGTACCAAGGGCGCTGCCGCACCTCGCCACCCTCGTTCACGCGCGTCCAGGTCTCACCCCAGTCATCCGAGCGCAGGACCGCCCCGGCCTTCGCCTCCACGATCGCCCAGACGCGCCCCGCCCGCGCCGGTGACGCGCTGATCCCGATCCGCCCGAGCGGCCCGCCCGGCATCCCCGGCTTGCCGCTGATCTCCTCCCAGCTATCGCCGCCGTCGGTCGAGCGGAAAAGGCCGCTCCCCGGCCCGCCGCTGACCAACTCGTGCGCCCGATGGACCCCTTCCCAGAAGGCGGCGTAGAGGATCCGCGGGTTCGTCGCGTCGATCGAGAGATCGACCGCGCCCGCCTCCTCGTTGCGGAAGAGGACCAGTTCCCAACTCTTGCCACCATCATTCGAGCGGTAGACGCCGCGCTCGGGGTTCGGCCCGTGCGCGTGGCCGAGCGCCGCGACGTAGACCAGATCGGGATCGGTCGGGTGGACGCGCACCTTGCCGATGTTGCGGGTCGCGGCCAGCCCGCAGTGCGCCCAGGTCCGCCCGCCATCGATCGACTTATAGACCCCATCGCCGTGCGAGACGTTGCTGCGGATGGTGCTCTCGCCCATCCCGGCGTAGATGACGTTCGGGTCGCTCGCCGCGACCGCCAGCGCCCCGACTGAGGCCCGCGCGAAGAAGCCATCGGAAATGTTCTCCCAGTAGGTGCCCCCATCGTCGGTCTTCCAGACGCCGCCGCCGGTCGAGCCCATGTAGAAGGTTGCCGCCTCGGTTGGGTGCCCGGCCACGGCGATCACGCGCCCGCCGCGAAATGGCCCGACCGGGCGCCACTCCAACGCCCGCAACGCCTCCGGCGCGACCGTCGTCAATTGTCCTGCCGTCATCCTTTGCCCCTTCGCTCTCGTTATACTCATCTAATATGACCGATTATATGGTCTTCGGCCGTAAGCACGCCTATCCTATTCGCGGCGCTCGTAGTACCATACCGCCTGGGGCAGCGGAACGAAAGTGGAGGCGCAAAGGTGGCAGCGGTCGGCGCACAACGGATACGGGGTTTCGGCTCGTCGATCTTCAGCGAGATGAGTCGCCTGGCGGTCCAGCACGGCGCGGTCAATCTCGGCCAGGGCTTCCCCGATTTCGCCGGGCCGGACTTCGTCAAGGCCGCCGCCCACGCCGCGATCGACGCCGACCTCAACCAGTACGCGATCAGCCACGGCACGCCGCGCCTCCGCCGTGCGATCGCCGCGACCTGGGCGCGCGACCGGGGCCGGGAACTCGACCTCGACGCCGAGATCACCGTTGCCTCCGGCGCGACCGAGATCCTGGCCGACGCGATGCTCGCCTTCCTCGATCCCGGCGACGAGGCGATCGTCTTCGAGCCGTTCTACGATGCCTATCTGCCGACGATCGGTTTCGCCGGGGCGACCGCCCGCCCGGTCACCCTCCACGCGCCGGACTGGTCGTTCGACCCGGACGAACTCGCCGCCGCGTTCGGGCCGCGCACCCGCCTCCTGCTGCTCAACACGCCGCACAACCCGACCGGCAAGGTTTTCAGTCGCGCCGAACTAGAGCAAATCGCGGCGCTCTGCATCGAGCACGACGTGATCGCCGTCACCGACGAGGTCTACGACCGGATCGTCTACCCCGACACCGGCGCGGTCCACCTGCCGCTCACCACTCTGCCGGAGATGTGGGAGCGGACGCTGACGGTCAACAGCACCGGCAAGACGTTCAGCATGACCGGCTGGAAGATCGGCTACGCGGTCGGCCCGGCCAACCTGAACGCGGCGCTGCGCACAGTTCACCAGTTCGTCACCTTCGCCACCGCGACCCCATTCCAGGAGGCGATGGCGGTCGCACTCGAACTGGCGGCGGAGAACGGCTACTACGACCAGTTGCGCGCCGAGTACACCGCGCGGCGCGATCTCCTCACGGGCGCGCTGCGCGACGCCGGGCTCGCCACCCTGCCGATCGGCGGCGGCTATTTCCTCCTCGCCGACATCGCGCCGCTCGGCTTCCCGGACGACGCGGCCTTCTGCCGCCACCTCGCCGCCGAGATCGGCGTCGCGGCGATCCCGCCCTCCGCCTTTTACGCCGACCCCACCCGCGCGCCGCAACTCGCCCGCTTCTGCTTCGCCAAGCGACCGGAGACGATCGCCGCCGCCGCCGCGCGCCTGGTCGCGCTGCGCCGCTGATCAGCGACAAGGAGCCACCGATGACGACCACGCCCGCATCCCCACGCCCACGCTTTGATGATCTGCCCGCCACCCCCGGCGCGCCCGACCGCTCGGCCTGGGGCCTGTGGGGTGCGGGCGATGAGATCGGCACGGTCAATCTGCTGACCCCCGAGCGGGTTGCGGCGGCGGCGGCGCTCGCGCGCGAAGGTCGCCGCTTCCCGCTGAACTGGCAGATGGAGCTGCCCGACCCGCCCCTCTTCGGGCGCGAGACCACGATCCACGAACTCAGGCATCGCCGTGCCGTCGTCCACGACGACGTCTACCGCGAGTTCAACCCCCAATCCTCCAGCCACTGGGACGGGCTGACCCACTACGGCAACGCCGCGCACGACTGCTTTTACGGCGGTGTGCGGCGCGAGGAGATCACCGGCGAGGAAGGGACGCGCAACGGGATCCAAGCCTGGGCGCGGCGCGGCATCGCCGGGCGCGGCGTCCTGCTCGACTATGCCCGCTGGGCCATCGACCGGGGGCTTACCTACTCCCCCGGCGACCGCCACGAGATCACCGCCGCTGACTTGCAAGCCGTCGCCCAGGCCCAGGGCGTCACGTTCGAGGTCGGCGATATCCTGCTCGTCCGCTCCGGCTGGCTCGCCTGGTACGAAACCCTCGACGCCGCCGGTCGGGTGGCCGTCGCCACCCCGCCCTACAGCGGCGTCGGCGTGGCGCAGGGCGACGAGACACTGCGCTTCCTCTGGGACAGCGGCTTCGCCGCCGTGGCGGGCGACGCGATCGCCTTCGAGGCGTTCCCCGCCCACCCGGAGCGCGGCTTCATGCACGAGACGATCCTCGCCCTGTGGGGGATGCCGATCGGGGAGATGTTCTACCTCGAAGATCTCGCCGCCGACTGCGCCGCCGATGGTTGCTACACGTTCTTCTTCACCGCCGCCCCCCTTAACAAGCGCGGCGGGGTCGCCTCGCCCGCGAATGCGCTGGCCTTTAAGTAGGGTCGAAGGTCGAAGGTCGAAAGGTCGAAGGTCGCAGCGCGCGGAGGCTGTGTCAAGGGACGGGATGCGGTATAAATGCCGAGGAACGTCAACTCCCGACCTTCGACCCGCCCCCCCAGGAGCCCCGATGCCAACCCACACGCCCGTCCGCTACGTCCTCACCTCGCACGTCGAGGAGCATGGAGGACGCCCCGCCGCCGCGACCCATGCGGAAATCTTCGAGCAGGTCGCGCTGGCCGACAGTTTCGGTTTCGACGCCCTCTGGCTCGCGGAGCACCACTTCGGGGCGCAGGCCGGCATGGTCTCGCAGCCGCTCCTCGTCGCCCTCGCCGCCGCGACCCGCACGCGCCGGATCAACGTCGGCACCTCGCTGATTGTCCTGCCACTCCACCACCCGCTGATGCTGGCCGAGCAACTCTCGACCCTCAATTTATTGACCGAGGGTCGCCTCTCGATCGGCTTCGGCAGCGGCAGCGCGCCGTTCGAGTTCGCCGGCTTCGACGCGCCGTTCGACGGCGAGCGCCGCCACCCGCGCTTCCGCGAGGCGCTGGAGGTGATCGAGCGCGCCTGGACCGGCGAGCCGTTCAGCCACGAGGGGACTAACTTTCAGATCGGCGAGGTGCGCCTGGTCCCGCGCCCGACCCGGCCGCTGCGCGAGTTCGCCTGGCTCGGCGCGATGAGCGAGCAGACGGCGGCGATGGCCGGCGAATTCGGTTACGGGCTCCAACTACCGCGCGGCCAGAGCGCCGACCACTACGCCGCGCCGATCGGTGCTTTTCGCGCGGCCCTTCGCGACACCTGGGGGCCGGACGCACCGGAGCGCCTCGCCATCGCCCGCTGCGTTTACGTCGGGACCGATGACGAGACCGCCATCGCGGAGGCCGGGCCGTCGATCCGCCGCTTCTACGAGCACAGCAAGGGCTATGACAAGACAAAGCCCACGCCGGCGGCACCCGAGCTGATCGAGCGCCTCCATTTCATCGTCGGCGGCCCGGAGAAGTGCGCGCGGGAGATCGCCGCGTTCGTCGCTGCGACCGGGATCTCCCACCTCAGCATCCAGCCGATCTGGGAAGGGTTGGAGCACGGCCAGGCAATCGCCTCCCTCCGACGGTTCGGAGCAGAGGTCATGCCGCGCGCCGAGGCATTGATCGGTGCGGAGCGGGCCGCGGGCGTGGCCGGGCAGGACTGAGCGCGGCGACATTGGAAGGTCCGTTTCGCCGTTGCCTGTAGGGTGGGCTCCAATAAGCCTCGCCCTCCCTTTTGGGGGAGGGTCGCCGCCGGGGCGGTGGGGAGGGGTCTTCAGCCCAGCATTTCCCAGGCGCTCGTGAAACTCGGCACCATGTACCACCCTCGCGGTCCCTCCGCAGATTGCCCGAGGCGTGGTCCCACCCTCCCCGCGTCGGGGAGGATCGCCGCCGGGCATTGTCCGGTTCATCCGGAGCGGCGGGGAGAGGTTCACCCCACCCATGCCAATCCCCTCACCGACAGTGATCACCGCCGCGACGCTCGACCTGCGTGGGCGACCGGTCTTCGTCCGCTCCACAGGCACCACGGATGGTCCGGCGCTGATCCTGCTGCACGGCCTGCCGACATCGTCCTGGCTCTGGCGGCGGTGCTTGCCGGACCTGGCGGAGGCGTTGCCCGGCTGGCGAATTATCGCGCCCGATCTCCCCGGCTACGGTCGCTCCGCGCCACGCCCCGGCGCGGGGCCGCGCCACCTCGGCGGCTGGTTGCACGCCCTCCTGACCACCCTCGGCGTGGATCGATTCGCGCTCGTCGGCCACGACCTCGGTGGCCTCGTCGCCCTCACCGACGCGGTCGCACGGACCGGGCGACTCGGCGGCACGCCGCACCCCGCCCGCACAGGCGGGCCGCAACTGGAGCGCCTCCTCCTGCTCAACACGACGATCTATCCCGCCCCGCTCCTCGTCCTCGGCCTCCTCCCCTCAATCGTCCCGCCCTTTGCCGACCTCTCCCTGGTCTGGCTCGGGCGCGGCGGCGCGGCGCGCGACGACGACAGGCGTAAGGGATATGTCGTGGGGATGCGGCAACTCCTCGCGCCGGGCACGGTCGTCGAGGCCGTCGAGTGGGCCGAGTACGCCCGACCATACGGTCCGATCGCCGGGTGGCGCGAGGCCCGGCGATCGTTGCGCGCCCTCGCGTGGCAAGCCCCGTTCGTGCTGCGCTGCCTCGCCCACCTCGGCGACCTGACGCTACCGACGCGCCTGATCTGGTCGCGACACGATCCGTTCTTCCCGCTCGCGGTCGCGGAACGCCTGCGCCGCGCGATCCCCGGTGCCGAGCCGATGATCCACATCATCGAAGGGGCGGCACACTTCCCGCAGGAAGACCAGCCAGCCGAAGTGGCACGCCTGATCGCCGAGTTCTTGCGGGAGCCGCGCTAACGGTTACAGTCGCCCTATCCGACCGGACCTATCGAACGGGGGAAGCAATGATCACCACATCGCGCCAGCCCGATCCCGCGCGCTTTTTCACCACCGACCCGCGCGATGGTGCGCTGCTCGACGACAACGGCGATGGCGTGCCGGACGGGCTGCGCGTACGCCTGCACATCCTCGGACAACCGACGACCGACGAATGGCTCGCGCTGCTCGATTTGGCCGCGCGACTGGGGCTGGAAACGGGCGGGCTCACCTTGCCGATCGCCGCCGCGTCGCCCGCCACCCTCCCGGCCAACTCGACCGCGCTCGTCTTCATGGCGAGCGGATGCGCTGAGCCGGTACCCGCCGCGGCCCGGTGGGCAGTGCGCGGCGCGGCAGAGATCCGCGCCCTCAGCCGTGCTGGTATCAACGGTATCGATGCGGGCGGGCAGGCCCACAGCCCCGCAATGGCGGAACCTCCGCCCGCTCCCCCCTTCGATCTCGCCCAACTCTACGAGATCGGCGGCGCGCTGGCCGACGATGCGGACGGACTCTGCCCCGACCGCATACGCCTCTGCCCGGTCATCCCGCCGAATTTGCCGCCGACGGTCGGGCTGGCGCTGCTCGACCTCGCCGCCCGGCTCGGCCTGGAAACGACCGGGCTCCGCTTTCCGCTGGCTGTCCCCGCCGCCGCGAGCGTCCCCGCCGATTGCTTGGCGCTGACATTCGCGCTCACCCCCGCCGACGACGTGAAACCGCCGCGAGCGCCGGGCGAGGGACGCTGCGTGTTCGTCTCCGGGCGGGGCGGCGGGCAAGAGCTCCGCATCTCCGGCGACGAAGCCGGTGCGGCGAAGGTGCTGCATGAACTCGCCGCGACCTGGCCCGCCCTGCACACCTGGGAGGCGACCGCGCCGACCGTCGGCGATCTCGCGGCGGGGATAACGGCGGCACTGCTCAGCGAAACCGCCGTGGGCCGCGCGGCGATCCTCGCCGCCGATCTCGATCGTCTCGCCCAAGCCGATACCGTGGGCGCACTCGCGGGCGAATTGCGCCTCCTGCTCGACGAGGCCGAGGTCGCGGCGAAGGCCAGCGCGGCCATCGACCGAGCGGGCGCGACATTGACCGTCACCACCGCCCCGGATGATCGCGTCGCGTTCGTCGAGGAGTGGACCGCCGAGTGGGAGGTCGATCGCGCGCGGCGCGCGGTCCGTGAGCGCGTCCTGCCGCTACTCGACCCGGCGAGCGCCGCCGAGATCGCGGTGCTGGTCAGCGAGCCGCGCGCGCTCAGGCGAGCACTCGGGGCGGAACTCGCGACCCTCCCGCTGCCACCCGGCTCGACGATCCAGGTTCTGTCGGCCTTCAAGCCCGGCCTCTGCTGGCTCCTGGAAGTCGTCGCGCCGCGCTGGATGGGCCGCGACGACGTGGCGCGGATCGAGGTGCACTTCCGTCCGTTCAGCCCGCCCGAGGGAGCGCGATTCCTCGATCTGCCGATCCGCCCGTTGCAGGAACTCTATCCCGGCGACGAAGTGCTCGCGGCCGCCCTCGGCCTGCCGCGCGAGGCGGTGACGATGATCGAGGAGCCCCCACTCCCCACAACCTACCGCGCGATCGCGTTCGGGAGCGTCGGCCAAACGATCGACGTGATCGCGTTCTCGCCGCGCAGCTACGCCCGCGAGTACATCGCCGGGTATCCCGAGGCGGGGTCGGTGACTGTGGCGACGGGCGCGATCACCGCCATACAGGGCGGTCATACCGTATTCGATGAGCGATTGCCGACCGACCTGGACCTGATCTGGGATCACTATCAGGGCGCGATCCTGCCGAAGATTCGTGCCGTCATCGAGGCCGAGACCGGCGGGGCGATCGTGCCGGAGGATCAACCGTTCTTCGAGGCGCTGGAGATCGACGCCTGGGTCAGCGAGACGGATGAGCCGCTGGGCCTGCGCGAGGAGTTGCTCTCGGCCGCGGAGGCGCTGCACCAGGATTTCTACTTCGGCACGCTCGACGCGATCGCCGCCCTCGGCACCGCCGCCCCCGCCCCCGGCACGCTCGACGCCGGGCGCGGCGGCGGTGCCCTCGACGCGCCAGGGGCGATTCGCCCGTTCGTCCACCTGCGACCCAGCGCGGGGCCGCGCTTGCGGGTCGCGCTGCGACGTCGCCTGCGCCACCTGGCGCAACTCATCCCGGCGGACGGCTCACCGCCGCGCCTGCTCGGTCAACTTCCCACCGGGGCGCGACCGTGCGTGGTCGTGGGCTGGCTCCAGGCCACCAGCGGCGTGGCGGGATTGGGCGCGCTCGGCCTGGAAGTGCTCGATGCCGACGCCGGGGCCGCCGCGATCGTGCGCGCGCTCGCCAGCGACGAGCCCGATCCGGGGGCGCTCGACGTCGAGGTGCGCGTCGGTGCCGAGACGATCGCGCTCACGATCCCCACGGCACCCGCGATCGAGCCAGCCACGCCAGGGGTGAGCGCGCCACTGGCGCTGCCCGATACGGCGCTGGAAACGGTCGGCTTGCAGCCGTTCCTCGCGCAACTCGCCGCACTGCCGGGCGTGGGGGTGCGCGAGATCGGGCGCTCGTTCGAGGGCCGACCGCTGGCGGCGATCGAACTGACCACGCCGCAGACCGGCGCGATCTGGTCGCGGCTTAAGGCCACCCTACACAAACCGACGCTGCTGATCATCGCGCGCCATCACGCCAACGAGCCCGCCTCGACCCATGCCGCGCTCGAACTCGCCGCCCGCTACGCGACCGATCCGGCGTGCCGAGTGATCCGCGACCGGGTGAATATCGCGCTCTTGCCGCTCGAAAACCCCGATGGCGCAGCCCTGCACGCGCTGATGCGGCGCGAACACCCGACCTGGAAACACCACGCCGCCCGCTACAACGCCGTCGGGCGCGAGTTCGCGCGCGATTATCACGACGCGGCGACACCCTGGGGCGAGGCCCGCGCCCGCCCGCGCCTCTGGCGCGAGTGGTTACCGGACGCGATCATGGACAATCACGGGGTGCCGTCGCACGAGTGGAATCAGCATTTCAACGGCTTCGGCTCGCCGCCCCGCTTCGGCGTCTCCTACTGGCTCGTCTCGGCCCTCCTCTACGGCATCGCCCATTATCCGACCGCCGACCCGGCGCACGCCGCTTTCGCCGAGGCCGCGCGCGATCGGATCGCCAGGGCGGTGGCCGACGACGCCGAGATCGTCGCGGCGAACGGTACACTACGCGCGATCTACGAGCGCTGGGGGCACGACCGACTCCCCGCGCGTTTCCCGGCCAGCTATCACCGCGAGATGCTCTGGTATTTCGGCCCACAGTCGGCGGAGGCGCCCGCCCGCACTCATCGTCCCGCCGGCTACGATCGCATCACCGTGGCCGAGATCGTGACCGAGGTGCCGGACGAGACGGCCCGGGGCGACTACCTCGCCCTCGTCGCCCTCGCCCATCTCGTCGCGAACGAAGCCCTGCTGGCGTTGCTGGCCGACCTCGCGTCGCCGGTCGGGCGCAGCGTCGTGAACACGTCGGGCGGTCCCTGGTTGCGACTACACCGACAACGCCCGCTACATCCCACCGAGGCACCGTAGGGTTGGGATTGGCCGACCCTCCAATCGCGGGCGTCGTAACCGACGCCCGCGACGCCGCGTATATCCAGTCGAGAATGCTCCGGTTCGCGGCACGAGTCGAGGGGGATGAATCATCATGTCACGCTGGATCGCGCGCGATGCCCGACCGCAAATCCGAACGCTGCTGCTCGCGCTCGCGGTCACGGTCATCATCGGCTTCATCCCGTTCGCGGACTTCCTGACCTACCCGTTTCGCCTCTTCGTCACCTTCATCCACGAGGGCGGCCACGCCGTCGCAACTCTGCTGACTGGCGGCAACGTCCAGAACTTGCAAGTCGCGCCGAATGGCAGCGGCCTGGTCTATTCCGTTCTCGGCGGGCGACTGGCGCAGATGCTTGTGGCGAGCGCGGGGTACCTGGGCGCGATGGCCTTCGGGGCGCTCCTGCTGGCCCTGATCCGGCGGGCGGTCGCCGTGCGCGCCGTCCTCTACGGGACCGGCACCTACATCCTCGCGCTGACGGTATTCTTCGGCCTTTCCAACCTCTTCACCGTCATCGCGGGCGTCGCGCTCGGGCTGGGCCTGGTCGCGGCGGGGCGCTACACCAACCTCCGTCTCGCCAACTTCCTCGTCGCCTTCCTGGCGGTGCAATGCATCATCGGCGCGCTCTTCGATCTGCGAACGCTGATCTCGTTTTCCGTGCCGCTCACCGGTGGCCCGCAGACCGACGCCGACAATATGGCCCGCCTCACCGGCCTGCCACCGATCTTCTGGGCGCTCACCTGGACGATCCTCGCGTTCGTCATCCTGATCGGCTCGTTGCGCGCCTATGCCAGCCACACCAGCGACGCGCTGACAACGCCGCCGCTGCGTCGGTACGAGCGCCTGCGCGCCTGACGGGGATCCGCCCCGATACAGCCCGGCGGCACCCTCGTCGATCGCGGGCTATACTTGACCATATGATGAATGTTACGACGCGCCTCCCCCTACCGGACCCAAGAGTGAGCGACCCGCTCGTCGCCCCCATTCCCGATCTCGATCCCGCAATCGCCCCCTTCGGAATCTATCTCCATGTGCCGTTCTGCGTCCGCAAGTGCCGCTACTGCGACTTCGTCACCTACGCCGGGCGCAACGGCCTCATCCCTGATTATGTGAATGCGCTGATCGCCGAAATCGAGGCGGTGCCGCGACGGTGGCCCGGCCCCCTGCCGCCCGTTTCCTCGGTCTTCTGGGGTGGTGGCACCCCGTCGCTCCTGCCGCCAGGGGATTTCGCGCGCGTCCACGCGGCGATCGAGCGGGTCTTCGGCTGGCGCGCGCGGGGCGAGGGGGTCGAGATCACGATCGAGGCCAACCCGGAGACGGTCGATCGCGACTACTGGGTGGCGTCGCGGGAGGCGGGCGTCAATCGGATCAGCCTCGGCGTCCAGAGTTTCCAGCCCGCCGGGGTCCGCGCGCTCGACCGCGACCACGACGCCGCGACCGCGATCCAGGCAATCGAATCCGCCCGAGAGGCGGGGCTCGACGATGTCAGCTTCGACCTGATCTTCGGCTGGGCGGGCCAGACCGCGGCAGAATGGCAGGCCGACCTGGAGCAGGCGGTCGCCCTCGCGCCGAACCACCTCTCGCTCTACGCCCTCACGATCGAGGAGGGCAGCGCCCTCTTCGCCGACATCGCGCGCGGGCGCGTCCGCGCGCCGGACGACGATCAACAGGCCGATTGCTACGAGCAGGCGGTCGCGCGGCTCACCGGGGCCGGGTACGAGGGATACGAGATTTCCAACTGGGCGTGGCGACCCCTCGGCGCGCCGCCCGGCACGAATCGCTCGCGGCACAACAGCCTCTACTGGCGCAACGGCGAGTATCTCGGCTTCGGCGTCGGGGCGCATTCGCACTTTCGGGGGCGGCGCTTCGGCAACGGTCGCCTCATCCGGCGCTACATCGAAGCCGCGCGCGCGGGGACGCACGCCCCCACGCTCGACGAGGCGATCGACGGGGCAACCGCGATGGCCGAGACGATGATGCTCGGTCTGCGCCTGGCCGAAGGCATTTCGCGCGCGGCCTTCCGGCAGCGACACGGGCGCGACCTCGACGCCGTCTACGGCGCGCAACTCGCCGCCCTGGCCCCGCTCGATGTCCTGATCGACGGGGGAGATGGTGTACACCTGACGGCGCGCGGTCGTCTCGTCGCCAACGAAATCCTGGTGCGGTTCTTGCCAGACGAACCGGCATAGGTGTTCGCCGCGCTCCCGACAGAGCGCGACGACACCAGATCCCGGCGGTAGGTTGCTGTCCGGGTCGTGCCGCGCGATCGCACGGAGGAATCGGATGCCACAGATCAAAGTCGGGGTGCAGATCCGACCGCAGCACACATCCTACGCCGACTACGAGCGCGCCTGGCTCCGCGCCGACGAGTTGGGTGCCGACTCGCTCTGGAACTGGGACCACTTCTTCCCCCTCTCGGGCGACCCCGACGGCGACCACTTCGAGGGCTGGACGACCCTGGCGGCGCTCGGCCCCCAGATCAAGCGCGCCACCGTTGGCTGCCTCGTCCTCAGCATGAGCTATCGCAACCCCGCGCTCCTCTCGCAGATGGCAAAGACCCTCGACCACGCCATGGGCGGGCGGCTCATCCTCGGTCTCGGCGCGGGCTGGGCCGAGCGCGACTACACCGAATACGGGTATGAGTTCGGGACGGCGGGGGACCGCCTCCGCAATCTGGAGCGCGGCATCGAAATCATCAAGGGGCGCTGGATGAAGGACCCGCCGCTGCCGACGAATGGCAAGGATGTGCCGATCCTGATCGGCGGCGGCGGCGAGAAGGTGACGCTGCGGATCACCGCGCAGCACGCCGACCTCTGGAACGGCTTCGGCCCACTCGAGACGTTCACCAGGAAGAACGGGATACTGGACGAGTGGTGCGCCAAGGTCGGGCGCGACCCCGCCGCGATCGAGCGCACCGTCCGCATCGACGCGCCGGAGTTCGACCGCCTCGACGAGTACCTCGCCGCCGGGGCGACCCACTTCATCTGCGGCGCCAACGCCCCGTTTGACTTCGCCGATCTGGAGCGGTTGATCGCCTGGCGCGACGCGCGCGGCTAGGCCACAGTGGGTCGCCCCCGATCGCCGACAATCGCCGGGAACAAATCGGGGGCGGCCCGCGTTCTCATTTGCAGTGCCACCTGTCCGCATCTGCGAGAGGTGCCACTACGCCGAGCCGGCCTTGTGCCGGGTGGGGGACCCACCATCTCGGGGTGAATCGCGCGTAGCGCGTAGGGCGATTGTCACGCTTCCCGCCCGAACCCGACAGCTAACCCCGCAGGCGTCCGCGAAGCGCACACGCCGAGCCGCACCGCAAAGACGGTGAACGGCCCGGCTATGCCGACTCAGATCGGCAGGAGTGCGCGCCCATGTCCCCTTTTCGAGCCCCCAAATCCCACCCACCGCCCCCGTTCGGGCGTCGTGGCCTCTTCGTGTTGCCCGACACCACCTCCACGCATGGCGCGACCGATGGTGCCGTGCGAGCGAACGATTTGGGGCAGGGCGGGAGAAAACCAAGATGACCAACGATGAACTACAGATGACCGGGCGCGATCGGTGGGCAACGCTGCTCAACGAAGCCGAGCAGGAGCGCCGCGCACGGGGGCAACAGTCGGACAACGCGGCGATCCGCCCGCGCCGCGCGCGCGGTCTGGTCCTGCTGGCGAGTTGGCTCGATCCGGCCACCTCGCCGACGCGACGGGTTCGCCCATCCCTCTAGCCCGCCAAGAATCGCGCCCGCTGTGCCCCGCGCACCACGTCGTGGGAAAGCCACCGGCACCGTGAGCCACGGTGGGCGGCAGGACCGCTGTCGCGCGGACGTTAGGGGGGCTGCCTCCAGGCACAACGGCGTGCATGGAGACCCCTCCTAACGTCCGCGCGACGACGATCACGGCGGTTCAGTTCCTCCCCATCATGATGACGATAAGTCGGGCGGATCAGCCTGCAGAGCGGCCTCTGTGAGGACACGGACCTCTTCGAGACCGGCGCGGGTGGCGATCACGATCAGATCATCCCCGGCGTCGAGGGTCGTTGATCCCCCAGGTCGCCAGTGGGCCGCCCGTGCCGGCGCGAAGAGGACGCGCGCCTCGGCCAGTCGCTCGAGATCCGCGACTGCTCGCCCCGCAAGCGGGCTGCCGGGCGCGATGGTCACAGCGGCGATCAGCAGGACGCGCTGGCCGACCGGCACAATAGCCAGGGCGCGACGGCCCACCGCCGCCAGGGCGAAGGCCGGTGCCGCCAGCGCCGAGACGCTGCGCGATGTGTGCAAGTCCAGGGTCCGCTCGACCCGTCGGGCGAAGTCGGGATCGAACAGCCGCATGACGATCCGCAGCTCGGGGTTGAGGTCGCGCGCGTTGAGCGCTGCCTCCAGGTTGGCGACATCGTCGCCGGTGGCGGCGATCAGGCAGCGCGCCCGCGCGACGTTGAGCGTCCGCAGCGTCTCGGGCAGGCTGGCATCGGCGACGAGGGTCGGCACGCCGCGACGCCGCGCGATCGGCAGGAAGCGGGAGCGCTCGTCCAATTCGACGGCGGCGACCGGCACGCCCAGCCGCGCCAGATGCTCGACGATCCGGTAGCCGACGGTCCCCGTGCCGCAGACGATGACGTGGTCGCGCAGCTGGCGCGGCACGCCACCGAGCAGGCGGTTGAGACGGGCGCCGACGATCGCGTCGGTCAGGAACGCATAGAACGCCACCAGCGCCGCCGCCCCGAGGAGCATCACCCCGGCGGCGAAGAGCTTGAGTCCGGGCGAGATGGTGCGCAGCTCGACGTTGTTGAACTCGCTGGTGGTAAGGAAGGTGATGATGAAGAGCGTCGCATCGACCGGGGTGAGGCGGTCGAGATAAGCGAAGGTCGCCGTGCCGAGCAGAGCTAACCCGATCAGCGCGCCGAGGATCAGGCGCAGTCGGCGGTCGTCGCCCGGGAGCAGCAGGCGCGGCAGGGCCGGGCGTCCCCGCAGCGCGGCGAGCCGTCGGCGCGCGTGCCCCCCGCCGCCCGCCGAAAGCCCCATATCTTCGAGGCACAGCACAACATCGCCATCATCTCGATCGTGGTCAGCGCCGATCGACGGGAAGAGTTCGACCGCGCCATCCGCACCCAGCCGCGCCAGGGGCAGGATCGGACCCGCTGATCCAGCCCCCGACGTGGCCTCGCGCACCGCCAGGGTGTGCCCGGCGATCTCGAGTCGCTCCTGCCAATCCTCGTGCAGCGCGGCGGCGACGAAGGCCGGTGCGGCCAGGGCGGAGGCGCTGAGGATGATGCAGTCGCGGAAGAGCGCGCCGATCCGCCGCCCGAGTTCCTGATTGAACATCCGCACGACGACGCGCAGCTCCGGGTTGAGCTCCTGACCGGCCAGGGCCGCGTGCAAATTGTCGAGATCGTCGTCATCGGTGAGGACCAGCGCGCAGGCGGTCGGGAGCCCCGCCGCGCGCAGCGTCGCCTCGTCGCGCGGGCTGCCCGCGACGATCGTCGCCCCGAGCGCGCGAGCGATGTCGGCGAACTCGACCGCCGACTCGCGCGCGACGACCACGACCTCCTCGCCGAGCCGATGCAGTTCTTCCACGGTACGCAGCCCGAGCCGATCGAGGCCGCAGACCACGACATGCCCGGCCCACCGCGCCCGCTCGCCGCCGTGCCGATCCATCGACAGACCCACTGCCTCCCAGCCCCCCTCGTCTCGCCCGCCGAGTGTACCAGACCCGCGACAGGGCACTATCCCCGAAAGCGCATCGCCCGATGGCGTGCAGGGCGCATCTAGCCCGCTTCCCACGCCCAATGCCCCACTCATCGCGCTTGAAGATAACGGTCGAGGCCCCACGATGCTCGTCCATGAAGTCTCCGAGCCGGTGATGACTACGCTCCTGCCGTCGCATGTCAACCTGAGGCGAGCGATGTTAGAATCGCCCCGGTATATTCCTGTGTGGGACTAGCCGCCCAACCAAAATCGGCGCTTCGACCGGATCGGCACCGATATGCACCACCCCGTGCTCATCACCGACCGGGATACGTTACTCTGATAGGCGGAGTGGTGCGCGCCGCCACTCGTTTGCAGGAACCGCCGATCAGCGCGGCCCGACACCGCAGGAGATAGATGGGGCAAGATGACCGCAGGTGGCACGTCCGAGTTCGGGGCACGGCTGCGCCTATTGCGCGAGGCGGCGGGGCTGACACAGCAGACCCTGGCCGAGCGGGCGGGCTTGACCGCCAAGGGGATCGCCGCGCTGGAAAGGGGCCGCCGCCAACGACCCTATCCGCACACGATCGTGGCGCTCGCGGACGCCCTGGGACTTGATGCGGCGGGGCGCGCGGCGCTCGTCGGTCACGCGCCCGCCCGCCCGCCCCGCCCGCCGCTGCCGGTCTCCGCCACCCCGCTGATCGGGCGCGACCGGGAACTGGCCGAGGTGCGCGCGTGGCTCCTGGAGACCGGTGTCCGCCTGGTCACGCTGACCGGGACCGGCGGCATCGGCAAGACGCGACTGGCGCTGGCGCTGGCGGCGGAGGCGGTCGCCGAGTTCGCGGATGGCGCGGCGTTCGTCTCGCTCGCCGCGCTGGATGACCCCGCCCTGGTCCTCCCGAGCATCGCCGCAACGCTGGGGCTGAACGAGGCCGGCGGACAGCAGACCCGCGAAACGCTGCCCGCTCACCTCGGCGATCGCCGCCTCTTGTTGATCCTCGACAACTGCGAGCACTTACTCGATGCCGCCCCGGTGATCGCCGAATTGCTCACCGCCTGCCCCGGCCTCGTCGCGCTCGCCACCAGCCGTGCGCCCCTGCGCCTGCGCGGCGAGCGCGAATACCCGCTTACACCGCTGCCACTCCCCAGCCTGGCGCAGCTTCCGGTCGCCGCCGAGATCGCGGACAATCCGGCGGTGCAGCTCTTCGTCAGCCGCGCCCGCGAGGTCGCGCCGAGCTTCGCGCTGACGCGTTCCAACACGGCGGCGATCGCCGCGATCTGTCGGCGTGTCGACGGTCTGCCGCTGGCGTTGGAGCTCGCCGCGTCGCGGATGCGGCTCCTCAACCCCACCGAGATCCTGGCGCGGCTCGACCGCGCGCTCCCCCTCCTCTCGGGCGGTTCGCGCGATCTGCCGGAACGCCAGCGCACGATGCGCGACACGATCGCCTGGAGCCACGACCTCCTCAACCCCGAGGAGCGGCGGCTGTTGTCCCGACTCGCCGTCTTTGCCGGCGGCTGGGATCTCGCCGCCGCCGAGGCGATCGCGCGCGACGAGCAGCCGGACCCCGCGCTGGCCGCGCTCGATCTCCTTGATACCCTGGCGAACCTGGTCGAGCAATCGCTGGTGATCACCGAGATTCCCGCGCAGGGCGGGGAAGATGTTGGCGCGGCGGGGCGCTATCGACTCCTGGAGCCGGTGCGGCAATTCGCGGCGGAACACCTCGCGGCAGGGGGAGAAACGGAGACGATGGCGGCGCGCCACGCGGCACACTACCTCGCGCTGGCGGAGGCGGCCGAACCGGCGCTCCGAGGTGGCACGCAGGTCGCTTGGCTCGACCAACTCGAGCGCGAGCACGACAATCTCCGCGCGGCCCTGCGCTGGTCGCTCGGGCACGGGGCGAACGAGACGGCGGCGCGGCTGGCCGGGGCGCTGGGGCTCTTCTGGTGGTATCGCGGCCACATCGACGAGGGGCGGCGCTGGCTCGCCGAGGTCCTGGCGACGCGCGACATCCCGCCGTCGGCGCTGGCGAAAGCCCTCTATGCGGCGGGGACGCTCGCCGAGGACGTGAGCGATTACGCGCGATCGACCGACTACCTGGAACGCAGCGTGGCGATCTTCCGCGAACTGGGCGACGGGACGAATTTGGCACTCGCGCTCAATGATCTATCGGTGGTGGCGCGCGACCAGAACCAGTACGAGCGATCGAGACGCCTCCTCGACGAAGCGCTGACCCTGCGACAGCAATCCGGCGACACCTGGGGGATGGGCTATTCGTTCTATAACCTGGGAACCCTGCTGGTCAGCCAGGGCGACTGGGACGGGGCGCGGGCGGCCTACGAACGGGCGCTCGGATTACAACGCTCACTCAGCTACGAGCATGGCATCGCCCTCTCCCTTAATCAGCTCGGCACCATGGCCCTGCACGCCGGAGATCTCGACGGCGCGCAACGCTACGCCGAGGAGAGCGTGGTCCTCCGGCGCAAGATCGGCAATATTCGCGGCGTCGCGCTCGGCTTGCTGCTGCTGGGCGAGATCGCGCAGGAGCGGGGCGAGGCCCGCGAGGCGTACAGTCACTATGGTGAAAGCCTGGCCCTCCTGCTCCAGCTCGGCGACAGGCTCAAATTCGCCGACGGTCTGGAAGGGCTGGCCGGGACCGTCGCCGCAACCGGCCAGTGGGGGCGTGCCGCGACCCTCTTCGGCGCGGCGGCGGCGCTGCGCGAGGCGATCGGCGGCCCCCTGGACCTTTCCGCCCGCGCCCACTACGCGCGCCGGATCGCGGTCGCGCGCGACGGGCTCGGCGCGGATGCATTCGCCGCCGCATTCGATGCGGGGCGGGCGCTCCCCCTCGATCATGCCCTCGCCCTCGCCCTCGAAGGCGACAGACAGGGCGACCGATAGCGGATGTGCGATCGGTGCCGACACCGGCGGACGGTTGAGACCGCGCGCCTCCCTCGCTGCGCTCCTGCATCATCACGCGGAATCTTGCCGCCCGCTCTGGTAGGATACGGGTGGCGCGCGGATCGCCGCCCATCCCGACCCGCCGGGATGCCCGCCGCAAGGGGATGAGGGGTGACTATGGCGACAGATCTTTCGCTCGCGTACCGCGCACCGGTCGCGGTCGGCGTGATGGCCGAGGCGGCGCGACGCTTCGTGGACGCGCTCGACGACGAGCAGCGCGCCCGCGCCTGCTTCCCGTTCTCGTCCGACGATCGCTATTTCTGGCATTACACGCCGATCGACCGCAACGGCTTAAAACTCCAGGAGATGACCGACGCGCAGCGCGACCTCAGCTTCGCGCTCCTCGCCAGCGGCCTCAGCGCGCGCGGCGCGACGCAGGCCCGCCAGATCATCGACCTGGAGCCGATCCTCAAGGAGACCGAGCGGATCGAGGGGCTGCCAACCCGCTGGGACCGCGACTCGGGGCGCTACACCGTCAGCATCTTCGGGGAGCCGGGCGGGCGGGAGCCGTGGGCCTGGCGCGTCGGCGGCCACCACATCGGGATCATCTTCACCGTCGTCGATGGCGACTGGGTCGCCCCGACGCCGCTCTTCCTCGGCGCGAACCCGGCGATCGTGCGCCACGGCAAGCACGCCGGTCTGCGCGTCCTGCCGGACGAGGAGGAGTTGGCCCGCGCCGTCCTCGGCAGCCTCGACGCGGCGCAGAAGGGGGTCGCGATCGTCAATCCGGTCGCGCCCGACGACATCCTGACGACCAACCGGCAGGTCGCCGACCCCGCCGTGCCGCCGACCGGGATCGCCCACGCCGACCTCGGCGGCGAACAGCGCGGCCACCTCGCCGCGCTCATCCGCCACTACGTCACGCGCGTGGACGGCGAGATCGCGACCGGTGCCTGGGACGCGATCGAGCGCGCCGGGCTCGACGGCGTGGCTTTCGCCTGGGCCGGCCCCGAGGAGCGCGGCAAGGGCCACTACTACGCCGTCAAAGGCCCGTCATTCCTGATCGAGTACGACAACACCCAGAACGGCGCGAACCACATCCACTCCGTCTGGCGCGACTTCACCAACGATTTTGGCGAAGACCTCCTCGCCGCCCACTACGCCGAGACCCACAGCCACGGGGACCACGCGCACTGAGCGAGTCGAAGGTCGAAGGTCGAAAGAAGGTTCGCTGATGGCCGGAAGCCTGCCCGCCAGCACCGCGCCCATTCGACCTTCGACCTTCGACCTTCGACCTTCGACTGCCCTACCGCCGCACAAACTTCTGGAAACAGTCGTGCGTCGTCACCTCGCCGACGTAGAGGCTCCCCTGCCGATCGACCCAGCAGGAGTGCGGCGAAGCGCGAAACTGGCCCGGCGCGTCGCCCCGCTCACCCCAGCGGTCGATCACCTCGCCGTCCAGGGTCATCAAGGTGACGCGCGGCAGACCCTCCACGATGTAAATGATCCCCTCCGGGTCGATGAAGAGATCCTGCGGCATGGAGAAGTCGGTCCACTCGTCGAGATAGTCGCCCTCCGGCGTGAAGTGCTGCACCCGGTTGTTCTCGCGATCGACGATCAGAAGCTTGCCCTCCGGGTGCCAAGCGACGCTGTGGACCGGCCAGCCGAACTGGCCAGGCCCGGTCCCCTTCTCGCCCCAGGAGCGAATGACAGTCCCGTCGGCGGCGAAGCGGTGCGCGCGGTGCTGACCGTAGCCATCGGAGACGTACATATCGCCGTTCGGCGCGATGATCGCCCGCGTCGGCTCGTTGAACGGCGCACCGTCGGTGCCCGGCTTGTCGGGCGTCCCCCAGGTGCGCAGCAAGTCGCCGTCGAGTGACCACTGCGTCACCGTCTGCCGATCGCGGTCGGTGCAGTAGAGAGTCTGATCCGGCGCGATCCAGACGCCGTGCGGGTGCTTGAAATACGCCTCGCCCCAGCGCGCCGCCAGCGTGCCATCGGGCTCGAAGACCAGCATCATCGCTTCGGGCTCGCGCTGAAAAACGTAGACGCGGTCGTGCGCGTCGCACGCCACCATTGAGACGAGGCCGAATTGTCCCAACCCGCGCTTGCCACGCCCCCAATCGGGGACAACCTCGAACCGACGGTCGCCTTTGCCATAGATGGTGCCGGACATCGTCGCCCTCCTGCCGCTACACCGAACCTCAACTCCCGGCACTGTAGCACGATCGGGCGGCGGTCGCGCGCCGCGAGGCGCGGAGGGGCGATGCGAGTTGATCGCCAGGGCCGAGACCGCATGCGGAGGCGCGCGGCAGCCCGCCAGCGCGCACGGGCGCGAGCGTGCCGTGGCGGATCGAAGAGAAGCGCTATCGGCCTTCGTGTCGCGCCGCACGGCTGGTTAGGAGGAGGAAACAGAAGAAGAGCGCGCTCAGCACGACCGTCAGCATCCCCAGGCCGGCGAGCGCCATCCCGCTCGTCCCGCCGCAGAGCCCCCCGGCCAGCAGCAAGGCGAGGCCGCTGTAGCCGGCCAACCCCAGCCGTTCCGGCAATCCGCCGTCGGGCTCTTGGCGCTCCTGCCCCGCGTCATCGAAACCCATGAGGCTACCTCGCCCTTCTTCTTGCCCCCAGCCAGCGCTATGCACACAGAAAAGAAGCAACCACCATGCCACCATAACGGATGAGCATCTGGCGATGTAACAGCGTGGTAGGAACACGATAGCTCTCACCGAGACAGCCCCCGCACCGATAGCGTAGACTTGCCGGGAGGGTCTGTCTGTACATAGGACAAAAGGGCCGATGGCGAACCGCGAACAGGACCAGTCAACCGAGACAGTGGGCGCGCGACACGACGCGCTACGGGCACTGCCGAGCGTCGGCAAGCTCCAGGACGACCCGGAGATACGCGCCGTGGGCGTGGCCCTGCCACCGACGCGCCTCACCGCGATCGTCGCCGCCGAGCTCGACGCGGCGCGCACCGCCATCCTGGGCGGCACACTCGACGGCTCCGCGCCGCGCGAGCGCGTGCTGCGCCGCTTGCGCCTCCTGCTCACACCAAAGCTCACGCCGCTGATCAACGCCACCGGCGTCATCCTGCACACCAACCTCGGGCGTGCGCCGGTCAGCGCGGCGACCGCAGCGGCGATGGCCGACGCCTCGCTCGCCTATACGCCGCTCGAACTCGACCTGGCGACCGGCGGGCGCGGCGGGCGGATGGCGGAGATCGAGGCGCTGCTGGGGACGCTCACCGGCGCGGCGGCAGCGCTCGTCGTCAACAACAACGCCGCCGCCACCACCCTCACCCTCGCCGCCCTCGCCGCCGGGCACGCGGTCATCCTCTCGCGCGGCGAGGCGGTGGAGATCGGCGGCGGCTTCCGTATCCCCGACGTGATGCGTCAGAGCGGCGCGACCCTCGTCGAGGTCGGCACGACCAATCGGACCTACGCGCGCGACTACGAGGCGGCGATCGGGTCGGAGACGGCGGCGCTGCTGAAAGTCCATTCCAGCAATTTCCGCGTGATCGGCTTCACACACGAGGCGACGATCGCCGAACTCGCCGCCCTCGGGCGACAACACGCGCTCCCGCTCATTAATGACCTCGGCTCGGGCGCGCTGCGCGACACCGCCGCGTTCGGGATCGGCCACGAGCCGACGGTCGGCGCGAGTGTCCGCGACGGCGCGGCGGTGACCCTCTTCAGCGGCGACAAGCTCCTCGGTGGCCCGCAATCCGGGATTATCGTCGGCGACCGCGCCCCCATCGAGACGATCGCGCGCCACCCGCTGGCCCGCGCCTTCCGCGCCGACAAGGCGACCCTCGCGGGCCTCGCCGAGACGCTGCGCCACTACCTGCGCGGCGAGGAACTGACGACCATCCCGATCTGGCGGATGATCGCCGCGCCCGAAACGGTCCTGCGCGACCGCGCCGCCGCCTGGCAGGCGACGCTCGCCGGGGCCGGGATCGTCGCCACCCTCGCGGTGACCCGCTCGACCGTCGGCGGCGGCTCGCTGCCGGAGGAGACGCTGCCGACCTGCGCCCTCGCCTTCGACGCCCCGGTCCTCGCCGCGCGCGACCTGACGCCGGACGGCTTCGCCGCCGCCTTGCGTGCGGGCGATCCGGCGGTCGTCGGGCGGATCGCCGACGACCGCCTCCTCCTCGATCCGCGCACGGTCTTCCTCGACGATGAAGCGGCGTTGCTGGCGCGGCTGATCGCCTTGCTCGGATCGGCCTCCACTGAAAAGACAGACCCGTGAGGATGAGCGACGATGGGGGATATGATGCCACCCTCCTCCTTACCGAAGCTGCGGATCGACCCGGATTCTCCGACGCGTAAACCGACGCAGAAGCGGTGAGCACGGCGGAGAATACCCCCGCCCCGACCCGAGCGCTCGTTGAAGTCGCTCTGGACCTCACGCGGGACTCGCGGTGGCAAGGGCGTGCTCGCGAGCGCGACCAGTCACTGGGGCTGGTCGGGGGCAGGTTCCCGCACGGATCGGCTCCCGGAACCCTCACCGGGCGGCGCGAGTCCGACGCTGCCGGGACCACCAATACGCCCCGTACAGGCCCAGGCCGACGAGCACCGCGACGAAGACCACGAGCCACGCGAAGGTGAACCACCCGATGAGCCGCGGCTCATACAGGGCGATGATGTCGGCCGGGGGCTCGAGGGCGGCGGGGCCGAAATGAGTCGCGCCCACGAAGAGGACGCCCGCCCCCGACAGGAGCGCCCAGTAGCCCGGTCCCACCCGGCGCGACCGATACAGGAAGAGCCCCAAGAGGATGAGCGGGTAAACCCCAAGGCTGTAGGTGAAGGGGGTGACCTCCGCCGTCAAGGGCCAGCCGAGGTGATTGCCCCGGATCGCGTGGTCGAGGTGGTGGCCCACCGACAGGAGCCCCGCCAGCGCGATCAGGCCGTACAACACGCTGTCCCGCCTCGCCCCGCGCCCTCCTCTCCGCTGGGCGGGCCGGAGGCTCTCTCGACCCTGGCGCTCCATGAATGTGTGGTCCATCCTCATCTCCTGCATCTACTTCTCCAACCCGACGCCGCCGGTGCTGCGGCGTGTTGCCCACGGTACCCCTCACTGCACCTCAGTCTACGTGACGACGGGGCCGTTGCCAGGTGCCGCAAGGCACATTTCCCGCACCAACGCGACGCCGAGGGCATAGGCGATTGGTCATGTGTCCGCGCGGGCCGAGAGGGGTGCCAGCGAGCGCTGAAGAAAGGCGGCCACCTAAAGCTGGCGCGCGGCGTGCCGCGCGAATGGCTGATCGGTTTCGAGGTATGCCATATTGGGCCGGGTACGTGTTATGATGAACGCTATCACACCGCCATCGCCAATATCGTCCTGCTGCCGAGCGCCCTCGCTGGCCTGACCGATCACAACAAAGAAATTCAGCGGGCGTTACAGTACCGCGTCTGTGAGCTTTATCAAGGTTAGCACCCCGCAAATGAGGCCGCGCCCAAGAAATCCGAATTTTATCCTGCTCAATAGAGTGAGCCACTACCATTCACGGACAATGTATCCCTCGCACTGACTAAACACCCATTGTGCTAGATGAGGGCGAGGGCCTTGAGGGCCAGGAGCGGTCGTCCCAAGCGATAGTTGAGGTAGAGGCCGAGGGTATGGGCGGCGAGCTTGGCGTGGAGGCGGGTGGCGAGGCCGCCCAGGGACTTCGCG
>CADCWN010000165.1 GCA_902806415.1 uncultured Thermomicrobiales bacterium
CTGGCGGTCGCGATCGTCGGGCTGCCGCTGACGCTGAAGGTCGGTTTCATCGCCGGCGTGGTCGCGATCGGCATCGGCACGCTGCTCGGGCTCACCGCCGGGTACATGGGCGGCGCGGTCGATCTGGTCATTCGGGGGGTCGCCGACATCCTGCTCACCGTGCCGGGGCTGGTGGTGTTGATCACGATCGCGGCGTCGATCAAGGGGGTCATTAGCGTCGAGATCATGGCGCTCGTCGTCGCCTCGCTCGCCTGGATGTGGCCGACGCGGACGATCCGCTCGCAGGTCCTCACGCTGCGCGAGCGAGCCTTCGTGCAGATGGCGAAGCTCTCCGGGATGAAGACGCACGAGGTCATCTTCTTCGAGATCATGCCCAATCTGCTGCCGTTCATCGCGGCGAGTTTCGTCGGCGCGGTGTCGTCGGCTATCCTCGCCTCGGTCGGCCTGGAGGCACTGGGCCTGGGGCCGCAGAACGAGCCGACGCTGGGGATGACGATCTACTGGGCGATCTCGTTCACCGCCCTCATCCGGGGGCTCTGGTGGTGGTGGCTGATGCCGATCCTCCTGATCGTCCTGCTCTTCATCAGCCTCTTCCTGATCAGCGCCGGCCTGGATGAGATCGCCAATCCCCGCGTGCGCCGCAATCAGGGATGAGGGCCGGGGCGTTCGCGTCACTTTCGCGGCATTCTTCGCGGCATTCACGAATAGGGCAGCGGGCAAGGAGCGAGCGATGACGAGTGCCGTGGGAACAGCAGGGGCGACTGTGGGGCAGGCCGAGGTCCTGCGGGTGGCCGATCTGCGGGTCCAGTTTCGCACGCCGCAGGGTATTGTGAAGGCGGTGGACGGCGTGAGCTTCACCCTCCACGAGGGGGAGCGCTTCGGGCTCGTCGGGGAGTCGGGCAGCGGCAAGTCCACCACCGCGCTGGCGATCATGCGGATGATCCGACCGCCGGGGCGGATCGCGGGCGGGCAGATTAGCCTGGGCGAGCGCGAACTGATCGGTCTCTCGGAGGAGCAGTTCCGGCAGGTGCGCCTGGCGGAGATCGCGATGGTGCCGCAGGGCGCGATGAACTCGCTCAACCCAGTACGCCGTATCCGCGATCACTTCAAGGACAGCATCCGCGCCCACGAGCGCGGCGCGACCGATACCCAGATCAAGGACCGGATCGCCGAGTTGTTACCGCTGGTGGGCCTGCGGGAGGAGGCGGCCGATCTCTACCCCCACGAGTTGAGCGGCGGGATGAAGCAGCGCGTCTGCATCGCCCTGTCGATTGTCCTCCAACCGCGCGTGATCATCGCCGATGAGCCGACCAGCGCGCTCGACGTGGTCGTGCAGCGCCAGGTCATGCAGACGCTGGAGACGGTGCAGGAGCGCCTGGGTGCGGCGGTGATCTTGGTCGGCCACGACATGGGCCTCCTGGCGCAGTTTGTCGATCGGCTCGGGGTGATGTACGCCGGCAAGCTGGTGGAGATCGCCCCGATCAAGGAGCTCCTCAGGGATCCCCTCCACCCCTACAGTCAGCTCCTGATCGCCAGCCTGCCGACCCTGGAGGAGCGCGGGGTCTTCCGGGGGGTGCCGGGGCTCCCGCCGTCGCTCCTCCACCCGCCGGGCGGCTGCCTCTTCCACCCCCGCTGCCCGAAGCGCCTGCCGCAATGCTCCGTCGAGGCCCCGCCCCTCCGGGAGATCCGTCCGGGTCACTGGGCCGCCTGCCACCTGTATTGATCGGGCCGGGATCGCCCGGTCCCCAACACGCGAGGGTACAGATGAGCGCGCTCCTCGAGGTCCAGGGGGTCACGCAGATCTTCGGCGACAAGCGCCGCGGGCAGGTCGTGGCGCTCGATAATCTGTCGTTCTCGATCAGCGACGAGCGGCCGTCGTTCACCGCGATCGTCGGGGAGAGCGGGAGCGGTAAGACGACGCTGGCCCGGATCCTCCTCGGCTTCCAGTCGCCCACGATCGGCAATGTGCGCTACCGGGGGAGCGACCTCCACCACGCCTCGGGGCGCGAGCAGGAGACGTTCCGCCGGGAGGTGCAGGCGATCTTCCAGGACCCGTTCGAGGTCTATAACCCGTTCTACAAGGTGGATCACCTGCTGGAGGTGCCGATCCGCAAGTTCCAGCTCGCGTCCGGTCGCGCGGCGACGCGCACGCTGATGGCCGAGGCGCTCAGCGCCGTCGGCCTGCGCCCGGAGGAGACCCTCGGGCGCTACCCGCACCAGCTCAGCGGCGGGCAGCGCCAGCGGATCACCGTCGCCCGCGCGCTGCTCCTCAAACCTCGCTTGATCATCGCGGACGAGCCGGTCTCGATGGTCGATGCCTCCTTGCGCGCCACGATCCTGGAGACGCTGCGCAAGCTCAACCAGGATTTCGGAATCTCGTTCCTCTACATCACCCACGACCTCACCACCGCCTACCAGGTGAGCGACAACATCATCGTCCTCTATCGCGGCTCGGTCGCCGAGACGGGGGCCGTGGAGCGGGTGATCAAGGAGCCGCAGCACCCGTACACCCAGCTGCTGGTGGCGTCGATCCCGCTGCCCGATCCCGAGCGGCGCTGGGGCGAAACGGTCGTCGCCGCCCCGCGCACCGACGCGGCGCGGGTGGGGGAGGATCGCTGCAAGTTCGCCGATCGCTGCCCTTACGTGATGCCCATTTGTCAGGAAACCGTGCCGCCGCTCTACCGCACTGCCGAGGATCGCGCGGTCGCTTGCTACCTGCATCGGGAGGTGGAAACGGTCCTGGAGGGCGATATCAGCCAGGCATTTCGGCAGTACAGCGCCGCGTCATAACCCGGCGCGGCAGCAACGATCGGAGGTGTATCGGTGCCCTGAACATCGCCGCAGCGGGGGCGAGCCCCGCTGCGGCCCCGGAGGAATGTGATCGCTCGCGGTTAGAATACGGAGGTTGATCGTGGCACACTCGTTCAAATTCTCGCGCCGTCAGCTCCTGATCTCGGTCGGCGGGATCGGCGCGACCGCGCTCCTCGCCGCCTGCGGAGGGGCCACCACCACCCCCACCAGCGCGCCCGCGCCATCCGCGGCGGCCAGCATGGCACCGTCCAGCGCCCCCTCGTCCAGCGCCGCGCCGTCTGCGGCGGCCAGTGCCGCGCCGGCGGGCGCCACGGTCGCCCCGACCCCCGCGCCCGCCCAGCAGGCCGGCCAGTTGAAGACGGTGGCGCGCAACCGCACCCTGATCCACGGGATCACCGGCACCCAGCTGACCGACTACAACACCTTCAATCCGTTCCTGCCCGGCATCGCCTCCTCCACCGGCTACCCGTTCTCATTCGAGCCGGCGTATTACTACAATGCCTATAATAAGGGGTCCTCCTGCGGCCCGGCCGGGATGAAGTGCGAGGACGGGTTCATCCCCTGGCTGGCCGAGAGCTACGAGTACAACAGCGATTTCACGCAGCTCACCATCAAGTACCGCAAGGGCGTCGAGTGGAGCGACGGCAAGCCGTTCACCGCGCGCGACGTCGCTTACACCGTCAACATGCTGAAGGATAACGCCCCGTCCCTGAAGTGGTCGGTGGACATGCGGACCTGGATCAAGGAGGCGACCGCGCCCGACGAACTGACGGCGCGGTTCGTCCTCAATAATCCGAACCCGCGCTTCATGCTCCAGTTCTTCTCGTACCACTTCGACATCGGGATCGAGATCATGCCCGAGCATATCTGGAAGGATCAGGATCCCAAGACGTTCACCTTCCTCGATCTGGCCAAGGGCTGGCCGGTCACCACCGGGCCGTGGAAGATGGTCCTCTCCTCGCCGCAGCAGCGGATCTACGATCGCCGCGACGACTGGTGGGGCAAGAAGACCGGTTTCCGCGAGCTCCCCGCGCCGGAGCGGATCATCGTCCTCCCCGGCACCGACGAGACCAAGATGGTCCAGATGGTGATCAACAACGAAGCCGACATGACGATCGACCTCCGGCCGAACAACATGAAGACGGTCCTGGCGCAGAACCCGAAGATCACCACCTGGACCGGCAAGAACTCGCCCTACGGCTACCGCGACTGGTGGCCGATCGGCCTCGGGTTCAATTGCCAGAAGGAGCCCTATAACGACCCGGAGATCCGCTGGGCGATCAACTACTCGATCAATCGCCCGCAGCTCGTCGAATTCGGCTACCAGGGCGCGGGCGACACCACCCTCCTGCCGTTCCCGAAGTTCCCGGCGCTGGAAAAGTACACCGACACGGTTAAGGATGTGGCCGCGCCGATCGGCACCTTCGACAACGCCAAGACCGCCGAGATCATGCAGCGGAAGGGCTACGCCAAGGACGGCCAGGGCTTCTGGGCGAAGGGCGGCCAGCGCTTCTCTATGGTGATCTACAGCCAGATCCTGTTCCAGGACATCGTGCCGATCCTGGTCGAGCAGCTGCGCCGCGGCGGCTTCGACGCCTCGCAGAAGCAGGTGATCGGGACGGAGTTCTCGCAGCAGGTCTACACCGGCAATATCGACGCCTTCGTCCTCGGCCACGGCGGCAGCGTGCGCGATCCGTACTTCACCCTGCGCCTCTACCACAGCCGCTACTCGCTGCCGACCGGCGAGCGCGCCACCTATCCGTATCGCTGGAAGAACGAGCAGTACGATCAGCTGGTGGACCAGATCGGCAGCACGAGCGAGAACGACCCCAAGCTGGGCGAACTCTTCCGCACCGCGATGGGGATCTGGATCAAGGAGTTGCCGGATATCGGCCTGGTGCAGTGGTTCCACCGCATCCCGACCAACACCACCTACTGGACCGGCTGGCCGTCGGAGGAGAACCCCTACATCAACTCCGCCTATTGGCACCGCACCTCGCCGCTCTGGATCCACTCGATCAAGGCGGCGCAGTGACACGTCCCGGCAGCTGAACGCGGCGGGGCAGCGAGGGGGGCGCCGGGTATCGACCCGGTGCCCCCCTCGCGTTATGGTCACAATTCCTC
>CADCWN010000166.1 GCA_902806415.1 uncultured Thermomicrobiales bacterium
CAGATCGAGCAGTTACGCGTATCAGCCGCTCCGTGAGGCACTAGAACCGGGGATTGAAATCCCCGGCCAGGTGGCCTACGGCCACAAAGTCCACTTGAATGGACTGGGACGTTGGGGCCGATTGCCTTTCTTCATGAGGCACCGCGCCACGATCGAACCCAGCCTACTTGAGTAGGCTTCGTGGCCGCAGGCCACCTAGCGCCGGTTTCAACCGGCGGCCTCCCACCCCCTCATGCCCCCCGCCATCTAATCGTCGCCCTGCCCCGCTTGGGTCACCACCCGCCCGGCGGGAGCCGTGGCGCTCGGGCGGCGCAAGAACGCCGCGCCACCAACCAACAGCCCGAGGAATCCGAGGACCACGCCGCCGATTCCGACCACCCGGGCCGTGTTCGCCGCCGACTTCGCCGCATCGAGCTGCGCCTGGAGATCGGTCGGGGTGCCCGCCACGGCGTTCGGGAACTGGAGTGGGGCGATCGGCTCCATATCATTGAAGCGCCCTGGCCCGGACTCGAACGTCTCGTCGATCTTCTCGCCGTTGATCTCGCCGTAGACGTGGAAGCGGTACTGCCCCGCCGCCGTCGGCTGGAAGTACGCCGCGTACTTCCCCGGTATACCGAAGCGCGACCGCAGCTGCAGATCGAGGGTCTTGCCGTCAGCCAGGACTTGCGCCTTAAGAGTCTTCTCCAAACCTTCGATCGGCTTGTCCTTGCCATCGTCGGTCTTCTCGGTCTTGCTCGTGACCGTGAAATCGAGGCCGTTCATCTGCCCCTGATAGGCCGGCTCGGTCAGGAAGCCGACGACCGCCTTATATTTCCCGCCCGCCAAATCGCGCGACTCGTGCGCCGAGGCACTTTGCGGCGCGGCGACCAACACCAGGGCCAGGTCCAGGATGAGCGCGCCCACCGGCGCACCGCGACGTTTTATCATCTGCACGATCGTGCTCCCACTTCTGCATCACGCCCCGCCCTCGCCCCGCGTTACGGCGGGGAGGCGAGGCTGGTCGCGCTGTCGGCGCGAGACACCAGCCGACGCCACCCCACGGTGGCCGCTGAGTACCCGAACCGGACGGGCGCGACACGACAACGACACGGACCATGTGGATCAGGCCGGTCGCGGTGGCGGGAGGGGTGGGGCGAGGCTGCGCCCCGCAGGGGGGAGTGCACCTTCGCGCAGCAGGGGTCGCCCGCGCGCGGCGAACAGGACGAGGGCGACGAGGGCGAGCAACCCCGTGGCGGTGTAGCTATTGAGTTCCGGCTGGAGGCCGCTCATCGGCTGGAGCGACACCACGCCGAATTGCTGGTCGGGGATCGCGGCGCGCTCGGTGAACACGAATGCCTCTTCGTGCCTCAGGATTGGGCCGGGCGGTTGCAGCGCGGCCAGCGCCTGATCAAGCGGGTCGCCCCGGTGCGCGTGGTGCTGCACGCCCAGGCCGCGCGCCCCGATGAGGATATGGTCGTGATGCGGGAGCGCGCCGATCCAGTCGCGGGTCAGCGTCGTGAGGGTGAGGCCGCCGAGCAGGACTAGCAGCAAGCCCAGCGCCGCCCATTGCGCGCCGCCGCTCGGTCGCCGCCGCGGCCTGCCCTTCGCCACCACCCCGATCGCTCCTCGCCCCATGTACCCACTCTATTAACTACTACGCACCGGCGAACTGAACGGTTTGTTGCGCCCTGCCCGAACGGATACACTTAAACACAGTATACCAGCGGGGGTTATGGTGAACCCCCGGCTTCACTCTCCCGAACGACCGCCGCGATTGTCGCGGCGCGGAGGCGATGCGGCGCGTATGGACAAGCTCTGGACCCCCTGGCGGATGGGCTATGTCGGCGGCCCGAAGGAGGCGGGGTGCATCTTCTGCGACAAGCCCGCCGCGCGCGATGACCGCGCGAACCTGATCCTCCACCGCGGCCAGGATGCGTTCGTCATCATGAACCTCTACCCTTATAACACCGGCCATGTCATGATCGTCCCCTATGCCCACGCCTCGACCCTCACGGCGCTCCCGCCCGACGCGCTGGCGGAGATGACCGCGCTCCTGCCGTGGCTCACGACCCTCCTCGAACGGATCTTGCGCCCGGCAGGGTTTAATGTGGGGCTGAATATCGGCGAGGTCGCGGGGGCGGGGATCGCGGCGCACCTGCACATGCACGTCGTGCCGCGCTGGGTCGGCGACGCCAACTTCATGCCCCTGCTCGCCAACACCACGGTGATGCCCGAGTTGATCCCGGTCACGCAGGCGAAGCTGCTGGGCGAGATCGCGCGCCACCCGTACCCCGCCACCACCGACCGCCCCGATGTCGCCGAGCAGGCCGGTGGCGTGGTGATCGACGACGCCGGGCGCGTGGCGCTGCGCCGCGCGAAGCGGGGCGACTGGGTCTTGCCGAAGGGGCATATCGAGGCGGGCGAGTCGGCGGCGGTGGCGGCGGTGCGGGAGGTGGTCGAGGAGATGGGGCTGGCGACGCGGATCCTCGATTGGCTCGCCGACACCCGGATCACCTACAAGAAGGAGCGCCACATCGGCTACTTCCTCCTGCGCGCCGAGCGCCGATTGCCCGAGTTCGCCGCGCACGAGGGGGTCGATACGTTCTTTCTGTCGCCGGATGAGGCGGTCGCGCGGCTCTCCTTCGAGGATGACCGCGCCCTGGTCCGCCAGGCGCTCGACCGCGATGCCGCGATCCGCGCTCAGGGAGCGCCCGCCGATGCCTGAGCGCCGCGTCCACAGCAGCCCGGTCTCGCGCCTGCTCGGCGCGCTCGCCCTGCTGCTGGCCCTGCTCGGCGGCGCGCCGGGCGCGGTCACGCCCGGTGCCGCCGCGCCGCAGGAGATCGGCGAACTCTATCTGGCGCTGGGCGACTCCCTCGGCGTGGGCTTGCTCTCCAGCGCGCCCGAGACGCGCGGCTACGTCGCCCGCCTCCACGGCCTGCTCGAACAGGGGGCCGGTCGCCCGGTCATCCTGCGGAACCTCAGCGTCAGCGGCGAGACGACGCGCACGATGATCGACGGCGGGCAACTCGCCGCCGCGCAGGCCGCCCTCGCCGAGGCGCGGCGGGCAGGCTGGCGCGTCAGCCCGGTCACGATCGACATCGGCGGCAACGACCTCCGCGTCCTCCAGGGGGCCGACGACGCCGCGCGCGAGACCGGGCTGGTCAACTTCCGCGTCGCCCTCGCGCAGATCTTCGACACCCTGATCGCCGCGACGACGACCGGCGGGATCCGACAGACCGACATGATCGCGATGACCGTCTACAGCCCCGCCGGCGGCGACCCGAAGATCGCGCGCTCCGACGCCTGGTGGATCGCGCGATTCAACGCCGCGATCGCCGAGGAGGCGACGCGGCGCAACATCGCGGTGGCCGACGCCTACGGTCGCTTCGCCGGGCGGGAACGCGAGCTGACCTGGATGCCGATCGACTTCCACGCGAACAACGCCGGGCATGGGGTCATCGCTGACGAATTTTGGCGCGCGGCGGGGTACGACACCACGCCGCCAACCCTGGAAATTGTCGCCCCCGTCGCCGGGGCGCTGTCGCGCGCCGTGCCGACGATCAAGGTCCGCGCGGGCGACCAGATCGGCGTGGCGCGGGTCGAACTCCGCCTCGACGATCAGCCCCTCCCCGCGCCCGTCTACGCCCGCGATCTCGGCCTCTGGATCGGCTACTGGGACGCCCGTGCTGCCGGGGGCGGGCAGCATCGCCTCACCGTCAGCGCCAGCGACGCGGCGGGCAACACGACCCGCCAGGAGGTCACGCTGACGCGCTAAGCAGCAGTGGGACAGGCGGATAATGCCAGTGGCGGACCGAAGCGTGGTACGGCAGGCGGTTGAACCCTGTGCCGGGTTACAAGGTTCAACCGCCTGCCGTACCACGTTTACGTCCACCACCATCAACTGCCCCCTCGCGCATCCCCCCCGGCAGCCCCGCCCGCAGCACACTTGCTATACTCTCCCCGCGTAGAGATCGTGCCGACGCGGCAACCGCCCGCGCCTGCGATTGGGGAGGGTGGGAGCGCGGATGGATCGGACGAAGCAGCTACCGGCACCGAGTGCGCCCACCCTGCCGTTCGCGACCCGCTGGCGCGCCCCGGCCCTCGGCGGCGTCGCCGAAGTCCTGACGCGCCTGGCCGATGTCTGCCTCCACCCGCTGATCGTCCTGCCCCTCTTCTTCGCCGTGGCGAGCGACACCGCCGTGGGGCTCGGTCGCACGGTCGCCCTGATCCTCGCCGCCGGGTTCCTGGCGAGCGCCGCCATCACCCCCTTCTCCGGTGAGCGTTGGCTGCGGCTGCGGCTGGCCGTGCTCGTCGTCCTCACCGTCCTCCCGGCCCTGATCCTGCTCGGCCTCGGGCGCGCGAGCGAGTGGCTGGCGTCGAATCGGCTCAACCTGACCGGCGGGGCGCTCTTCTTGCTGATCGTCGTGGCGCTCTGCGCCGGTGCGGCCAGCACGCTGCGCCTGGCCGTCGTCGGGATCGTCCGCGCCGAGGGGTCGTGGCGCACCCGCTGGGGCCGCTGGACGGTGCTGGGGATCTTCGGCACGGTCGCCGGGGGTCTCGTGGCGCGCGGCGGCCTGCTCCTCCTTAACGAGCCGTTCCCCGCCGGGTATACCCGGCTCTTCACCTACGCCGGGCTGGCGACCCTCGCCGCCAGCATCTGCCTCGCGGTCCTGCTGGCGCTCGACTGGCGTCAGCGCCCCGCCACCCCACCGACGCGCCCGGATCTGCTGGCGGTGCCGGAGTTGCTGGCAAATAACCTCGCCTACGGGCGGTTCGTCTTCTTCCGCCTCCTCTACGCCTGCGGCGCGCTGGCCGACCCGTTCTTCATCATCTACGCCACGCGCGAATTGGGCGCGAACGGTCGGGCGGTCGCGGCCTATCTGGTCACGCTGGTGGTCGCGCGCGCGGTGGCGACCCTCGGCTGGCGCGCGTTCAGCATCACCGGCGGCAACCCATTGGTGCTGCAACTGTCGGCGTTCGTCCGCCTGCTGGCCCCGATCACAGCGCTGACGTTGCCGCCCCTCCTCGGTTCGGCCACCCTGCGTGACCGCCTCCCCGGTGGCGAGGCGACCAACCTGATCGCCTTCGGCGTCGTCTTCGCGGCCTGGGGCGTGGCGAGCGCGGGCCTGGACCTGGCCGCACCGGCGATTCAGTCGGCGTTGACCACCCCGCGCGAGCGCCCCGCCGCGCAGTTCGTCACCGGGATCGCGCTGGCGCTCGGCACGCTGGCCCTGCCGCTCGGCGGGCTGATCCTCGACCGCCTCGGCTTCTCCGTCCTCTTCATCGCCGCGCTGATCATCGGCCTCGGCACCCTCCTGGCTGGCGGGCTGATCGACGAGCCGGGCGTCTTCGTCCTCCGCCCCTCGCCGAACGAGCGCCCGGTCCTGCGGCGGCGCAGCGTGCGACGGGAGGGCTAGTCCGTAGTCGGTAGTCCGTAGTCCGTAGAGTCTCCTTGCAGCGCCGCGTCTGTCACCCGGCGATGAGCCGGTGCTGGCTCTCTACGGACTACGGACTACCGACTACGGACTCCCCACGACTCAGCCGCGCCAGCGGACACTCGAAGCACCGCCGGTGCTCGCAATAGTGCCGGTAGAAGTGCAGCGCGCCTTGCTGCTGCCGCCCGGTCTTGAGTTTCAGCGCGGGGCCACCGCCGAGTTGCGCCAGCAGGGCGCGGGTCGGCTCGTTGCCGCCGGACGAGGGCGCGATCTCCCAGAGCGCCGCCGCGCCGCCGCCGAGGCGATCATCGCCAGACCACGCGCCGTAGGCGAGGGCGAACGGGAGGACGGTATTGTTCACCAACTCGGCGACGCGATCGGTGCCGATATAACGCCCGAACGGGTCGGCGGGCCGGGTCGGGCCGAGGAGCAGGGCGCGCAGCTCCGCCAGCCCCACGGTCGGATCGTCGGCAGTGCAGGGCTCCAGGCAGGCCGCGAGCAGGCCTGCCCGCCCGACCCGCGCTAGGAGCGCCACGCTGCCGAGCAGTCGCCGGACGGGGTGATTGGCGGGGCGGACCCGTGCCAGGGTCCAACTGCCCGGCGATAGGGTCAATCCGCGCCAGGGCGCGCCGAACTCCGCCCACGCCCCCTCGATCGCGTCGCGCTCGGCGAAAGGGAGGCCGCTGAGTTCGGCCGCGTTCGCGTCGAACGGCAGGAAGCCGCCGACGCCGAGGGGCAGGGCGGCGGCGATCTGGAACGCGGCGGCGGGATCGCGCGGGCAGACGCGACTCGATCGCGGCCAGGGGGAGCGCCGCCGCCAGCGCGGCCATCCCCGCGCGGTTGCGCGCGTAGCCGAGCGCGTCGAGCAGGCCGGCGTAGGGGGTCTGCCCCGGCGCCTCGGCGGTGAACAGCGCCTCGAACCCGGCGGCCTTCGCGGTGAGGCGCGCATCCCCCGCCCGCTCGATCGCCGCGAGCGCCGCCGCGCCGGTGGTCGGCGTCACCGTCGCGACGCACTCGCCGTTGGCGACCGCGCCGATCGGCGGCAGCGCCGGATCGTGGGGCAGCGCTTCGAGCGGGCCGCGCAGCGCGGGGCGCAGGGCCAGCATGGGAATAGTCTCGCCGTCCTGGCGATGGCAAGGCTGGTCGCGGGGGTCGGCGTCGAGGACGACGTGCAGGATCACGTCGTTGTGGGCTGGGTTGAGATGATGCCCGTGCTCGCGCCAGCCCGCGCCGCGCAGATGGACCCCCACATCGCCGCGCCGCAACTCCGCGCCGAACGCGATCAGCGCGCCGCGAAAGTCCGGCCCGAAGCCGAACGTCCACCGCCCGCGATAGACGACCGTGACCGGTCGCCCATCGACCGTCCGCAACGCCTCCGGCCGGAACCAGCCCGCGTGCCAGGCGCGGCTGACCGTCAGCTCATCCACCGTTGGCCGCGCCGTCGCTGCCGTTTCTTCCATGCGACGTTTGTGCCAGGGTGGAGCAAGGCTGGCAAGTGGGCAATACTTACGTCATCAACATCGCCGCCATAACTCGCCCACACAGATCTAAAGCATAAGCCCATATCGCTCGCCCCTCCCTAATTCGCGATACACGCCGCGCCTATTCTGACCTGTCGAATAGCCCACGCGCGAACAACGGGGTGGCGTATCGACCCGGAGGCATCCTGTAACACATGCAGCAACCCTCTAACAACTATGCGGTACGCTCATATAGAATGCGCCTCGAACGAGCAAACATCCGTGCGTTTATCGACACAGGAGGACTCCGCACATGACGATCCCACCGCCTGGCCCACCGCTCAACGTCGACGCCCTCGCCCGGAGCGAAGCCCTGCCGCGTAAGATGGACCCGGTCACGCTGACCGGCACCGTGGTCGAACTGACGCCGCTCGATCTAGCGCGAGACGCCGCCGCGCTCCACGCCGTCTCGAATGGCCAGCCCGCGACCCTCGGCGCGCGGACGGTCGGCGCGTATGACGCGGAGGAGACGATCTGGCGCTTCATGTTCGCCGGGCCGTTCCCCGACGAGGCGGCGATGGCGGACTATCTGCGCGGCCAGGTCGAGGTCGCCAACGGCCTCTGCCTCTGCGTGCGCGACCGCGCAACCGGCGCGCCGATCGGCGTCGTCAACTACATGAACAATTTCCCCGAACACCTCAAGGTCGAACTGGGCGGGATCTGGTACTCGCCGCTCGCCCAGCGGACGGACGCCAACCTCGAAGCGACGACCCTCCTGCTGCGCCACGCCTTCGACCTCGGCTACCGCCGCGTCGAGTGGAAATGCGACGCCCTCAATGGGCGCTCGCGCCGCGCCGCCGAGCGGATGGGATTCCGGTTCGAGGGGATCCAGGAGGCCCACTTCATCATCAAGGGGCGCAACCGCGACACCGCTTGGTTCCGCATCCTCGACCGCGAGTGGCCGGACGTGCGCGCGCGCCTCGAACGGCTGCTTGCCGCGCGGTAGGCCGCGACAGTCGGCTACAATCCCCCGCGTGACAGCGGGTGGGCAGGCGGCTGAAGCCGCGCCTCGCGGGTGGCGGTGGCCGCCTGCTATACATCCCGAGAGCGAAGGAGACGCCCCGATGCCCTGGTACAACTCCGGCCCGACGACGCGCCCGATCGCGACCGGCGCGCGCGGGATGGTCACCGCCGCGCACCCGCTCGCCTCGCTGGCCGGCGTGCGGACCCTGCTCGCTGGGGGCAACGCGATCGACGCGGCGGTCGCCGTCGCCGCCGCCCTCAACGTCGTCGAGCCGTACATGTCCGGCCTCGGGGGCGACGGCTACATGCTCGTCCACACCGCGCGCGACGGTCGCCTGCACGCCCTCGACTACGTCGGGCGCAGCGCCCACGCCGCCACCCGCACGGCGTTCGCCGACCCTGGCGAGGGGGAGATCGGCCCCAAATCGCCCCTCGTCCCCGGCGCGCCGGGCGGCTGGCTGGCCGCGCACGAGCGCTTCGGCTCCCTGCCGCTCGACCTGATCTTCGCCCCGGCGATTGAGTACGCCGAGGGCGGCGTGCCGCTGACGGCCAAGGGAGCGACCTTCTTCGGGATGGGCGCGGGGAAGCTGGACGAGACGGCCGGCGCGGTCTTCCTCCCCGGCGGTCGCACGCCGCAGGCGGGCCAGATCATCCGGCAACCCAATCTCGCCGCCACCTATCGCGCACTGGCCGAGGGTGGAGCGGCGGCGTTCTATCGCGGCGCGCTCGGCGAGCGGATTCTGTGCGCGATCCGCGCGGCGGGCGGCTTGCTGACCGACCGCGACTTCGCCGACTTCACCCCCGAGTGGCAGGAGCCGATCGGCACGACCTATCGCGGCTACACCGTCCGCACCTTGCCGCCGCCGTGCAGCGGCTTCCAGTACCTCGCCAGCCTCAACCTGCTCGAGGGGTACGACCTCGCCGCCGCCGGACAGAACAGCGCCGCCGCCGTCCACCTCGCCACCGAGGCGTTCAAGCTGGCGATCGCCGATCGGATCGTCCACGCCGCCCGCCCCGACATCCCAATCGGCGGCCTCATCTCCAAAGGCTACGCCGCGCGTCGACGGGTCGAAATCCGCCCGGCATTCGTCGGCCTCTCCGAGGGGGAGCGCTACGGCGGGCGACCCGGCCCCGAGTTCGTGCAGGCCAGCACCCCGCGCCCCGACGACCGCGAGAACACGACCCACTTCGACGTGGTCGATGCCGAGGGGAACGCCGTCTCGGTCACGCAGAGCCTCGGCGCGGTCTTCGGCTCCGGCGTGATGGCGGGCGACACCGGGATCGTGCTGAACAATCTCGGCTACTGGTTCGACTTCGAGCCCGACAGCCCGAACGCGATCGGCCCGCACAAGAAGATCGAGATGTGCATGGCCCCCGCCGCCGTCTACGCCCCGGACGGGCGACTCTTCATGGTCATCGGCACGCCGGGCTCGTTCGGTATCCTCCAGACGACCCCGCAGATGATCGCCAACGTGATCGATCACGGCTACAGCATCCAGGCCGCGATCGAGGCCCCGCGCTTCCGCGTCTTCGCCGGGACCGAGCTGCACCTGGAAGGGCGCTTCCCCGAGGCGGTCCGGGCCGACCTCGCCGCCCTCGGCCACGGCGTCAAGACGATCGAAGACTGGTCCTGGTCGGTCGGCGGCGGCCATGGCGTCCTGCTCGATCCCGAGACCGGCGCGCGCTACGGCGGTGCCGACCCCCGCCGCGACGGCTTCGCCCTGGCACAGTAAGTCGGCAGTCGGCAGTCGGCAGTCGGCAGTGGGGGACGGCCTTCACCCCCGGCTCGCAGCCGCTTGCCACCCCCTCTCCCGATTCCAGGAGAGGGGGGAGAGCCGTTGCGAGGCAATGCCTCTTCCCCTCCCTTTCAGGGGAGGGTCGCCGCCGGGGCGGCGGGGAGGGGTCGCCCTGGCTCTATCGAGCAACGGGGAACCTTCCGCTGCACGACGCGTTATTCCTCACAACGTCCGCACGGTCACGCCGCGCGTAGCAGGAGGACTAGATGCGACGCTTCCGCCTCCCCACGTTTCTCGTCGGCCTGCTCGCCAGCCTCATCGGCTTCGCCGAACGTATCCGCGAGCGGTCCATCACACTATTTCCCCGCTGGCGCGCTCACCACGGGGATATGTAGTCGAAGCGCGCCACTCGCCCAGGCGGGCGACGATCTCGCCGCCCTCGGCCCAGGCTCGCCGCCCTCCGACGCGCCGCTGCCGACCCTCCCCAACACCGGCCTCGGCACCCTACCGACACCGCACTCCTCGCTCATCCCCGCGCTGCTGGCCCTCCGCTGCCTCGCCGTCACCCTCCTGAGCGTCAGCACTATGAGGTGGCGCAAGGGATAGCCCGCGCAATCGTCAAACGCCGCGGGCGCGCGCGGATGGAGGGGCGTGTCGCCTACGCCTGCCCGTCGTCTTTCCACCGACGCCCGCAGTCAGGCAAGGCCGTTGGGCGTAGGCCATACGCCCCTACGCCCGACCGCCCTACCCGTTCCCGCAGGGGCGCGGTGTCCCTGGCATGGGGGACGCGATCGCCCTTGCCTTTCACCACCTACCGCCGGTTGTAGGGGCGTATGGCATACGCCCGCCCGTCGTCCCACCACCAACACTACGGACTCCCCGGCGTGGGCTGGGGGTATTGTATACGCCCCTACAACCCCCACCCTATATGCCAACCATTCATTCCCCCTGCCATCCGTGGCACCGCTCCTGCCTGTAGCGTGATCGCCGCCCGGACAATGGGCGGCCAGGCGGACGTGCGGCGGCGAGAGAAGGAGTGATGGGGATGCAACTCGAAGGCAAGAAGGCGTTGATCACCGGCGCGGACAGCGGGATCGGGCAGGCGATCGCGATCCTCTACGCGCAGGAAGGGGCCGATGTCGTCATCAGCTACGGCCACGACCGCGCCGGCGCTGAGGAGACCGCGAACGGCGTCCGGCAGCATGGTCGGTGCGCCGAGATCATCCAGGCCGAACTCGAAGACCCGCAGGCCGCGCAGGCCCTCTTCGCCCAGGCGGCGGGCGCGCTCGGCCAGATCGATATCCTGGTCAACAACGCCGGCACCGGCCCCGCCGAGCAGGAGGCGCAAAAGGACCCGCTCGACGACTTCATCCGCGTGATCACCGTCGATCTGATCAGCCCGTTCGCCCTCTGCCAGGCGGCGGCGCGACACATGGTCGAGCGCGGCAAGGGCGCGATCATCAACGTCACCTCGGTCCACGAGGAGATCCCCGGCTCGGGCGCGGCCTACGACGCCGCCAAGGCCGGGCTGCGCAACGTCACCCGCAGCATGGTCAAGGAACTCGCGCCCAAAGGGGTCCGCATCAACAACATCGCCCCGGGGATGATCGCCACCCCGATGACCGAGGAGCGACTGAAAGACCCGGAGCAGGCGAAACAGTCGGGCGAGTCGATTCCGATGGGTCGCCCTGGCCTGCCGCTCGAAGTCGCCAACGTCGCCCTCTTCCTCGCCTCCGACGCCGCCAGCTACGTCACCGGCAGCAGCTACTTCGTCGATGGTGGCCTGATGCAGACGCGCGGCGGGGCGTAGCGGCGCGTAGCGGGTCGCGAGTCGTACCCTGAAGGGCATAAATACCCTGAAGGGCATAAATGAGTCGTGAGAGAGACGCCCGTCGTCCGTAGAGGGTGGCGCGAACGCGGGCCGGGGCGCGATGTGTGCGCCCCGGCCCGCGTCGTCCCCCGCCGCGCAGGAAACGATGCGCCGACTGATACCAGCGGGCACAGGGATAACCCCACCACCCACCGCCAGCGCTGGCCCCCAACTTGCATAGGTGCGACCCAACCAGGCGGACCGCATCATCGCGAAAGAGTCGGGGGAAATGAGCGAGCAACAAGGGGGCCGGGTCGTCGTGATCACCGGGGCCTCCGCCGGTGTCGGGCGCGCGACGGCGGTCGCCTTCGCGCGAGGAGGGGCGAAACTCGGGCTGATCGCGCGCGGGCGAGCGGGGTTGGAGGGCGCGCGGCGTGAAGTTGAGGCGGCGGGCGGCACGGCGATCACTATCCAGGCCGACGTGGCCGACGCCGAGGCGGTCGAGGCGGCCGCCGCGCGGGTCGAGCGCGAGCTCGGGCCGATCGACATCTGGGTCAACAACGCGATGGCCTCGGTCTTCTCCCCGGTTAAGGAGATGACCGCCGACGAGTTCCGGCGCGTCACCGAGGTCACCTATCTCGGCCAGGTCAACGGGACGCTGGCCGCGCTGAAGCGGATGCTGCCGCGCGACCGGGGCGGCATCATCCAGGTCGGCTCGGCGCTCGCCTATCGCGGCATCCCGTTGCAGGCCGCCTACTGCGGCGCGAAGCACGGCACCCAGGGTTTCTGCGACTCGTTGCGCGCCGAACTGCTGCACGACGGCAGCAAGGTGCGGCTGACGATGGTGCAGCTGCCCGCGCTCAACACCACGCAATTCGGCTGGGTCAAGAGCCGCCTGCCGCGCAAGGCGCAGCCGGTCCCGCCGATCTTCCAGCCGGAGCTCGCCGCGAAGGCGATCCTCTGGGCGGCGGACCACGATCGGCGCGAGATCGCCGTCGGCGGCTCCACCGCGATCGTCCTGATCGGCAATAAGATCCTCCCGGGCTTCGGCGATTGGTATCTCGCCCGCACCGGCTACGCGGGCCAGCAGACCGACGCGCCGGAGGACCCGCACCGCCCGCACAATCTCTGGGAGCCGGTCGATGCGGACCAGGATCGCGGCACGCACGGCACCTTCGATGACCAGGCGCGAACGAGCAGCCCCCAACTCTGGCTGGATACCCACCGCTCGTGGGTGGCCGGGGGGCTCGCCGCCCTCGCCGGGGTCGCCGGGGTCGCCATCGCCCGCCGCAAATAACGGGTCCGATGATACTTCCCCAGACCGGGGCGAATGCCGCTGATGACGAGACGACAAGAGGAGTGATACGCCGATGTCAGCCAAGGACCGTCAGGACACCAAGGAGCAAGCGACCTATTTCGGGCTGATCAGCGGCTTCGGCGCGTTAGCGGGGGCGTTCACCCTCTACGCGCGCAAGCAGGGCGAATCCGTCACCCTCAGCCCGTTCGATTTCTTCCTGCTCAGTCTCGCCACCTACCGCGCCGGGAAGCTGATCGCCGGCGACAAGGTCATGGAACCGATCCGCGCGCCGTTCGTGGAGAACAAGGGCGGCGAGTCGGACGAGGAGAACGTGGCACCGAAGGGCAGCGGCGCCCAGCGGACGATCGGCGAACTCCTCGCCTGCTCCACCTGCATCGGCACCTGGGCCGCCGCCTTCATGGTCTACGGGCTGAAGCTCGCGCCCCTCCCGACCCG